>NZ_JBQCGZ010000062.1:0-15334 GCF_051955155.1 Leifsonia sp. | reverse complement strand
CAGATCGGCGTGGACGCGCCCGACCTGCTCGGCCGCAAGAAGATCCTCGAGGTGCACGGCCGCGGCAAGCCGCTCGCCGCCTCCGTCGACCTGGAGGTGCTGGCCCGCAAGACGCCCGGCTTCACCGGCGCCGACCTGGCGAACGTGCTCAACGAGGCCGCTCTGCTCACCGCGCGCTCCAACGCGCAGCTGATCGACAACCGCGCCCTGGACGAGGCCGTCGACCGCGTGATCGCCGGTCCGCAGAAGCGCACGCGCGTGATGAAGGACCAGGAGAAGCTGATCACGGCCTACCACGAGGGCGGACACGCGCTCGCGGCGGCGGCCATGCGGCACACCGACCCGGTGACCAAGATCACCATCCTTCCGCGCGGTCGCGCCCTCGGCTACACGATGGTGATGCCGCTGGAGGACAAGTACTCGGTCACCCGCAACGAGCTGCTCGACCAGCTGACGTACGCCATGGGCGGCCGCGTCGCGGAGGAGATCGTCTTCCACGACCCGACCACCGGCGCCTCCAACGACATCGAGAAGGCCACGTCGATCGCCCGCAAGATGGTCACCGAGTACGGCATGAGCGCCGACATCGGCTCCGTCAAGCTCGGCCAGGCGAACGGCGAGATGTTCCTCGGCCGCGACATGGGTCACCAGCGCGACTACTCGGAGCGGATCGCCGAGCGCGTCGACTCCGAGGTGCGCGAGCTCATCGAGAAGGCGCACGACGAGGCGTGGGAGGTGCTCAACGAGAACCGGGCGATCCTGGACCGACTCGCCGCGGCCCTGCTCGAGCACGAGACCCTCGACCACAACCAGATCGCCGAGATCTTCGCCGACGTGAAGAAGCTGGACGAGCGCCCGCAGTGGCTTTCCAGCGACAAGCGGCCGATCTCGGACCTGCCCCCGATCGAGTTTCCCAAGGCTCCGATCGACGCCGGTGCGGTCGACGGAGGCGTCGACTCCGAGCCGCCGTCGTCGAAGCCGAAGCGCTCGCCCGCCATCAAGCCGCGGCCGGCGACCGCTTAGGTCGCGCGCCGCATGACCGGTTTCGATCGCGCACGCATCGAGGCGGCCGTCGCCGAGATCCTCGCCGCCATCGGCGAGGATCCGTCGCGTCCGGGGCTGAGGCAGACCCCGTCCCGGGTCGCCGACGCCTACGAGGAGTTCTTCGCCGGCGTCGGCGCGGACGCCGCGGCCGAGCTGGGCGACCCGGTCCCGCTGGAGGGCGGAACGGCCGAGACGGTCATCCTGCGCGACATCCGGTTCCGCTCGGTGTGCGAGCACCACCTGCTGCCGTTCCTCGGCGTCGCGCACGTCGCGTACCTGCCGGGCGAGACGGTGGTGGGGCTCGGCCGCATCCCGCGCGTCATCGAGACGCTCGCCGCGCGCCCGCAGCTGCAGGAGCGGCTGACGGAGCAGATCGCGGACACGGTCGAGTCCGGCGCGCACGCCAGGGGAGTCCTGGTGGTGCTGGACGCGGCGCACAGCTGCGTGACCAGCCGCGGCGCCCGGCAGACGGACGCGACGACCGTGACCATCGCCGCCAGGGGCGCCTTCGCCGACCCTGCGGCGCGCGCCGAGCTGGTGACGCTGATCGGGCGAGGCATCGCGTGACCCTGATCATGGGCGTCCTCAACGTGACGCCGGACTCGTTCAGCGACGGCGGCCTCTGGCTGGAGGCGGACGCGGCCGTCGAGCACGCCCTTCTGCTGGTCGAGCAGGGCGCGGACATCATCGACGTCGGCGGCGAGTCGACCCGTCCCGGCGCGCTCCGCGTCGACCCGGCCGAGGAGCGCGAGCGGGTCGTCCCCGTCATCCGCCGGCTCGCCGAGCAGGGCGTCACGGTCAGCGTCGACACCATGAACGGCTCGACCGCGCGAGCGGCTGCGGATGCCGGCGCCGCGATCATCAACGACGTCTCCGGCGGCCTCGCCGACCCGGGGATGCCGGGCGCCGTGCTGGACACCGGCCTGCAGTACGTGGTGATGCACTGGCGCGGCCAGCTCGACGCCGCCGACTCGCACGCGGTCTACACCGACACCGTCGCCGAGGTGCGCTCCGAGCTCTCGGCGCGTGTCACCGACCTGCTGGAGCGGGGCGTCGACCCGGCCAAGCTCATACTCGACCCCGGCCTCGGCTTCTCCAAGACCGCGTCGCACAACTGGCAGGTGCTCGCCGGGCTGCACGAGGTGGAGACGCTCGGTTACCCCGTGCTGATCGGCGCCTCCCGCAAGCGCTTCCTCGGCGCGCTGCTGCCCGACGGCGCCCCGGTCACCGACCGGGACGCACCGACCGCTGTCATCTCGGCCCTCGCCGCGACGGCCGGGGTCTGGGCGGTGCGCGTGCACGATGTGGCGTCCACGCGGCTCGCCCTGGATGTCGTGCGGGCATGGCAAGCTGGATCCGATGACTGACCACGGACGCCACGGGGGCGACACCCTCATCCTCACCGGGCTGCGCGTGCGCGCCAACCACGGCGTCTTCGACTTCGAACGCGAGAACGGCCAGGACTTCCTCATCGACGTGACCGCGTGGCTCGATCTGTCGCCGTCCGCCGCCGGCGACGACCTGTCGCGCACCGTGCACTACGGCGAACTGGCGGTCGAGATCGCCGACGCCGTCCGCCGCGACCCCGTCGACCTGATCGAGACCGTCGCCGAGCGGATCGCGGGCATCGTGCTCGCGCACCCGCCGGTCGACGCGGTCGAGGTGACGGTGCACAAGCCGGACGCCCCGATCCCGGAGCCGTTCGAGGACGTCGCAGTGCGCATCCTGCGGAGGCGGTCGTGACCGCCGCGCGGCCCGAGCGGATGCGCGTCGGCGTGCCCGCCGTGCTCGCGTTCGGCAGCAACCTCGGCGACCGCCAGGCGACCATCCGCGCAGCGCTGGACGCGATCGGCGCCGACGCCGGGGTCGAGCTCGGCGCGGTGTCGCCGCTGTACGAGACGCCGGCGCTCAAGCCGGACGGCATCTCCGCGGAGGCGCCCGCCTACCTGAACGCCGTCGCGCTGATCCGCACCGTGCTCGACCCGCTCGCGCTGCTCGCGCTCGTGAACAGGGTCGAGGACGACCTCGGCCGCGTGCGCGAGGAGCGCTGGGGCGACCGCACCATCGACATCGACATCGTCGACTACGACGGGATGGTCTCCGACGACCCGCGCGTCACACTGCCGCATCCGCGCGCCCACGAGCGCGCATTCGTGCTGGTGCCGTGGCTCGACGTCGACCCGGCGGCGGTGCTCGCCGGCCGCGGTCCCGTCGCCGGTCTCGCCGCGCAGGCGAGCGATCCCGTCACGCGCTACGCGGGGGAGGGCGGACGGTGAACCGCACCCGCGCCACCACGCTGATCGGCCTCGGCGTCGTCGGCCTCGTCGTCGGCTTCCTCGGCGAGCTCGCCGCCGCCGGGATGGGCCTCGCCGTCTTCATCCCGCCGCTCACGCTCCCGATCACGCTGGTCGCGGTCGCGGTGATCATCGTCGCGTTCGCGGTCCCGATCCGGCGCGCGGTGCGCGGCCGCAGCTCGCGCCGCATCGACCCGTTCCAGGCGACCAGGATCGTCGTGCTCGCCAAGGCCTGCAGCCTGAGCGGCGCGCTGCTGGTCGGTGCGGGCGCCGGCATCCTCGCCTACCTGCTGACCAGGGACGTCCTGCCGGCCGGGAACGCCGTGCTGCTCACGGCCCTGGGACTGGCGGGCGCCGTCATCCTGCTCGTCGCCGGGCTGGTCGCCGAGTCGTTCTGCGCCCTGCCGCCCGCCGACGACAAGGACTCGGAGGAGACCGGCGATGCCCGATCGGATTGACCTCGCGGTCGGCGAGTGGAACCGGGTCTCGCCGAAGTATGTGGTGGTCGTGATCGTCGGCACGGTGACCACCGGGATCGTGCTGGCGGCGGCGTCGCTGTTCCTCTGGCTGGTCGCCGGGTGGAGCTGGGGATGGCTGCTGCTGGCGGTCGTGGCCGTCGTCACTGCGATCTCGCTCGTCATCGCCCAGCGGCGGACGCGGTCGATCGGCTACCGGCTGCGGGACGACGACCTGCTGTTCCGTCGCGGCATCATGTTCCAGCGCTTCGTCTCCGTGCCGTACGGCAGGATGCAGCTCATCGACATCACCCGCGGCCCGGTCGGGCGGATGCTGGGCCTCGCCGACCTCAAGTTCGTGACGGCCGCCGCGTCCACCGGCGTCGTCGTCCCGGGGCTTCCGGAGCCGGAGGCCGCGGCGCTCCGCGACCGGCTCGTCGAGCTGGCGGAGAGCCGCCGGGCGGGACTGTGACCGGCACGCCGACGCCGGGTGGACCGACCCCGGGCGGCGCGCTCCCCGGCGGCCCGCTCTCGCCCGCCGAGCGCGCAGCGGAGCGGTTCACCGACGGCGAGTGGCACCGCCTGCACCCGGCGACCCCGCTGCTGCGCGGCGGCATCGTCTTCATCGCGGTGCTCGGGTTCGTGCTCTCCAACCTGCGCGAGCGGATCGTCAGCTTCTTCGTCGGCGCCCCCGACTTCGGCGGCGACCCGCTCGACGAGATCTACAACCGCGGCTGGGAGGGCTGGGCGCTGCTCGCGCTCGCGGTCGTGCTGCTGGTCTGCCTCGGAGCGTTCTACCTGTCCTGGCGGATGCACAGCTTCCGGATCACCGGCGACGCCGTGGAGGTGCGCAGCGGCATCCTGTTCCGCACCCAGCGCAAGGCGCGGCTGGACCGCATCCAGGGCATCAACATCGTGCGCCCACTGCTGGCGCGGATCTTCGGCGCGGCGAAGCTGGACATCTCGGTTGCCGGGCACGACGCGAACGTGCAGCTGGCCTACCTCGGCTCCGTGCTCGCGGACGGCCTGCGCTCGGACGTGCTGCGCCTGGCCTCCGGCGTCCGCGCCGAGGAGGCGGCGGCCGCGCCGTCCGCTGCGGCGCCGCAGACCCGCGCCGGGCAGGTGGGCGAGTTCGTCACGCAGCGGGTGACCGACTTCCTCGCGCCGGAGCTCGACCCGAACGCGGCCCCGCCGGAATCGGTCGTGAAGATCCCGCCGCTGCGGCTGTTCGGCTCGCTGCTGCTCAGCGGCTTCACCGTCTTCCTGCTGGTCATCGTCGGACTGCTGATCTACGGGGCATCGGCCGGGGCGCCGTGGCTGCTCATCGTCGTGCTGCCCGGCCTCATCGGCTCGGCGAGCTTCTACATCAACCGGTTCACCAAGTCGCTGCGCTACTCGATCGCGGGCACCCCGGACGGTGTCCGCGTCGGCTTCGGTCTGCTCAGCACGTCCAACGAGACGCTGCCGCCCGGCCGCATCCACGCGGTCGAGGTGCTGCAGCCGCTGCTCTGGCGGCCGTTCGGCTGGTGGCAGATCCGCATCGACACGGCAGGGCACTCGCGCGAGAAGGGCGCGGCGGGGCAGCCGAACACCACGATGCTCCCGGTCGGCGACGCCGCCGACGTCGCGCGCGTGCTCGCACTGGTGATGCCGGGGATGTTCGCCGCGGGCGACCCGGCGGCCGACGAGCACCGCGCCGCGATCGAAGCCGGGATGACCTCCCGGGGGCGCGACGACTTCACCGGCAGCCCGAAGCGCGCCGCCTGGCTGCGGCCGCTGTCGTGGCAGCGCACCGGGTTCCGGATGGTCGACGGCGCCGTGCTGCTGCGGCGCGGGTTCGTCTGGCGCAGCCTCGCCGTCGTCCCGCTGGCCCGGCTGCAGAGCCTGGAGCTGGAGCAGGGCCCGATCGAGCGGATGCTCGGGCTGGCCGAGGCGCGCTTCCACACGGTCAGCGGTCCGGTCCGGCCGCGGCTCGGCGCGATCGACGCCGCCACCGGCGTCCGGCTGTTCGAGACCGTCTCGGCGCGCGCGGTGCAGGCCGCAGCGTCGGACCGCAGCCACCGCTGGGGTGCGCCGAGGCCGGCGTCCCACCCCGAACCGACGGAGGAGTCCTCGTGAGCACACCGCCCCGCCGATCCGGACGGCTCGGGCTCGGCGTCGTCGGCGCCGGGCACGTCGGCCCCGTGCTGGGAGCGGCGCTCGCCGGAGCCGGGCACGCCGTCGTCGGCATCTCCGCCGTGTCCGAGGCGAGCAGGGAGCGTGCGGAGGCCCTGCTCCCGCAGGCACCGATCCTCGACGTGCCGACCCTGGTCGAGCGCAGCGAGCTGGTCATCGTCGCCGTGCCGGACGCCGAGCTGCCAGGGCTCGTCTCCGGCCTCGCCGCGACCGGCACCTGGCAGCCCGGCCAGATCGTGCTGCACACCGCCCCCGGGCACGGGATCGGCGTGCTGCAGCCCGCGGCGGCGGCGGGCGCGATTCCGCTCGCCGTGCACCCGGCCCTGGAGTTCACCGGGACCAGCCTCGACCTCGCCCGGCTCGCAGAGAGCTACTTCGCGGTGACCGCGCCCGCCCCCGTGCTGCCGATCGCGCAGGCGCTCGTGGTGGAGATGGGCGGCGAGCCGGTGGTCGTGGAGGAGAAGGACCGCGCGGCGTACGCGGAGGCGATCGCCACCGCGACAGCGTTCTCGCGCTCGATCGTGGAGCAGTCGACGGGCATCCTCGCCGGCATCGGCGTCGAGAACCCCGGCTCGTTCCTCAGCTCCCTCGTCCGCTCCGCCGTCGACAACGCGCTCACGCGCGCGGGCGCGACGGGGCGGCTGGATGTGGGCGACGTGCTCGACGCGCTCGGCGAGGACGAGGACGGCGACGACCCGCACGGCTGGTACCTGCGCGGCGAGTAGCCTGGTCCGTGGCCTCCCTCCGAGGCCGCCCCCAGCGAGAGGACCCAGATGCCCGAGGTCGTGACCACCATCGCCGAGCTGCGGGAGCGCGTGAGCGCCGCCCGCCGGTCGGCGGCGCTCGACGGACCGGCCGACGCTCCGGCGGGACGCGTGGTGCTGGTGCCGACGATGGGCGCGCTGCACGCCGGCCACCTCGGCCTCGCCGCGCGCGCCAGGGACCTCGGCGGCCTCGTCGTCGTCTCGATCTTCGTGAACCCCTTGCAGTTCGGCCCGAACGAGGACCTCGACCGCTACCCGCGCACGCTGGACGCGGACGTGGCGGCGCTGGAGGGCCTCGCCGACCTGGTGTTCGCCCCGACCGCCGCCGAGATGTACCCGCAGGGCGCGTCGTCCACGCGGGTCACCGCGGGCGAGGTCGGCGGCCTCTACGAAGGCGCGTCCCGTCCCGGCCACTTCGACGGGATGCTGACCGTCGTCTCCAAGCTGTTCAACATCGTCCAGCCCGACGTCGCGGTCTTCGGCCAGAAGGATGCGCAGCAGGTGCACCTGGTCGGCCGGATGGTCGAGGACCTGAACCTGCCGGTCACGATCGCCGTCGTCGACACCGTCCGCGAGCCGGACGGCCTCGCGCTCTCCAGCCGCAACCGCTACCTGGACCGCGAGGAGCGGACCGCCGCGCTCGCCCTCTCCGCTGCGCTCGCCGCCGGCGCCGCCGCCGCGCCGGACGGGGTCGAGGCGGCCAGGGCCGCCGCCCTGGCGCGCGTGCAGGCCGAGCCAGTCGTTAAGCTGGACTATCTCGTGATCGTCGATCCGGACACCTTCCGGGAGGCCGCGGCCGACCACACGGGCCCCGCGCTCATGCTGATCGCCGCCCGCGTCGGAGGGACGCGCCTGATCGACAACGAGCGGATCACGCTCCCCTGACCCACGCCAGCACCCGCCGAAACGGAAGACCACAATGACCGAAGCGCCTCCCACCTCCCCCGAGCTCACCGACGAGGAGATCAGCGAGCAGAAGGCGGTCCGGCTCGG
Organism: Leifsonia sp.; assembly: GCF_051955155.1. NCBI lineage: Bacteria > Bacillati > Actinomycetota > Actinomycetes > Micrococcales > Microbacteriaceae > Leifsonia > Leifsonia sp. The sequence goes on along the minus strand of NZ_JBQCGZ010000062.1, from coordinate 7,609 downwards.
CAAGCGCGAGCGGCTCATCGCCGCCGCGGACGACGCGGGCGGCGGCGCGTACCCGGTCCAGGTTCCGGTCACCACCACCATTCCGGCTGTGCGCGAGGCGTGGGGGCACCTGGCGGCCGACGAGGCGTCCGGTGAGACGGTCGGCGTCGCGGGACGCGTCGTGCACCTGCGCAACACCGGCAAGCTGTGCTTCGCCGCGCTGCAGTCCGGCGACGGCTCGCGCATCCAGGCGATGGTCTCCCTCGCCGAGGTCGGCGAGGAGTCGCTGGCCCGCTGGAAGGAGTTCGTGGACCTCGGCGACCACGTGTTCGTCTCCGGCGAGGTCATCTCCAGCCGCCGCGGCGAGCTGTCGATAATGGTGCGCGGCTGGGAGATCGCGGCCAAGGCGCTGCTGCCCCTCCCGAACCTGCACAACGAGCTGAGCGAGGAGACGCGCGTCCGCTCGCGCTACCTCGACCTGATCGCCCGTGACCAGGCGCGCAAGACCGTGCTCGACCGCGCCGCCGCGGTCGCGAGCCTGCGGAAGACCTTCGCCGACGAGCGGTTCGTCGAGGTGGAGACGCCGATGCTGCAGGTGATGCACGGCGGCGCCTCGGCCCGCCCGTTCGTCACGCACTCCAACGCGTTCGACACCGAGCTGTACCTGCGCATCGCGCCCGAGCTGTACCTCAAGCGCGCCGTCGTCGGCGGCATCGACCGGGTGTTCGAGATCAACCGCAACTTCCGCAACGAGGGCGCGGACTCCACGCACTCGCCGGAGTTCGCCATGCTCGAGGCGTACCAGGCCTACGGCGACTACAACTCGATCGCCGACCTCACCCAGAAGCTCATCCAGAACGCCGCGATCGCGGTGTCCGGCTCGCACGTGGTCACCTGGGCGGACGGCACCGCGTACGACCTCGGCGGCGACTGGGACCGCATCCGGATGTACGACTCGCTCTCCGAGGCGATCGGCGAGGAGATCACCCCGCAGACGCCCATCGAGCGGCTGCGCGCGCTCGCCGCGGACGCCGGCATCGAGATCGAGCACCCGCTGCCGGGCAAGTACGTGGAGGAGCTCTGGGAGCACCACGTGAAGTCCGGCCTCGTGCGTCCCACGTTCGTGATGGACTTCCCGGTGGACACCAGCCCGCTCGTGCGCGCGCACCGCTCGCGCGAGGGCGTCGTGGAGAAGTGGGACCTGTACACGCGCGGCTTCGAGCTGGCGACCGGCTACTCCGAGCTGGTGGACCCGGTCGTGCAGCGCGAGCGCTTCGTGGAGCAGGCGCGCCTCGCGGCCGCCGGCGACGACGAGGCGATGCGCCTGGACGAGGAGTTCCTCCGCGCGCTCGAGTTCGGCATGCCGCCCACCGGCGGCATGGGCATGGGCATCGACCGCCTGCTGATGGCGCTGACCGGCCTCGGCATCCGCGAGACCATCCTGTTCCCGCTCGTGAAGTAGCGCGGCCGCCCGCGTCAGCCCCGGCGTTCGAGGTGGGCGCGGGTGAGCGCCGCCATCTCCTCGTCGCTGAGCTCGTCCAGCTGCTTGCCCTCGCGCCGGTCCAGGCGCATCCAGCGGACGAACAGGATGATCAGCACCGGCACGTCGGCGATCTCGGCGATGAACCACAGCAGGTCGCCGGAGAGGTGCTGGTCGTGCAGCGCCGTCGGGAACCAGAACGGCATCCTGCCGATGATCGCCGGGGCGTGGTCGAGGACGCCGTCGTTCAGGCGCAGCAGCAGCCCGGGGATCGCGTCCAGGATCATCGCGACGAACGCGAGCAGGAACTCGACCGTGATGAAGAAGCTCGTGCGGACCACCGAGTGCGCCGCGATCGGCAGCACCATCACGAGGCCCGCGATCGGCACCAGCACCGAGATGGTCCACTCCGACCACGGGCTGTCCCGCAGGATGGCCGCGACCGGCGTCAGGAAGATCATGAACGCGACGCACGCGAACGCCGTCGCGAAGATCGCGTTGCCGAACAGCTTCACCGGCCGGGAGCGCAGGAAGCGGTCGGCGCGCTCCCGCCCGGCAGTGCCGAGCGCGACGCGCGCGAGAGCGACCGGGCGCCCCAGGCTCACGAGCCCGGGGACCACGAACAGCAGGAGCGCGATCCGCGTCGTGAACGCCCAGCGCAGGTCGGTGCTCTCCGCGCCGAGGAAACCGAACGAGACGACGGCGTACGAGCCGAGCCCGAGCAGCAGGAACGCCGCGGTCAGCCGCAGCGGCCAGCGATGGCCGTGCGCGCGCAGCCGGGCGACGCCGATCAGGTAGAGCGCGGCCGCCGCGACGAGCAGGACGGCGGCGGCGGGGTCGAACGACCAGGTGCTGAGGGCGACGGCGAGAGGGGGCGTGAGGGGACTCCGTTCCCAGGTGGGCGGGTTACCATTATCCCGCTATGGGTGAAATCATCGGCGGAATCGTCTGGTCGCTCGCCCCGACCGTACTGGTCGGCCTGATCTTCTGGCTGATCATGCGCAAGATCGTGCACGCCGACCGCACCGAGCGGAAGGTGTACGCCCGCATGGAGGCCGAGGAGCGCGCCCGCCGCGGGCTCGCGCCCAAGGCCTGACCGCAGCCGCCGCGCGTCCCGCGGCACCCGGTCCGCGAGGCGGTGCTGCCCAGGACTCGCCCGCTTCGCTACGGTAGCTCTGTGGGCGGGAGCCGCCGTCCCCGATCCGGACGGCAGCGGAGGGCGCATTGGACGCAGGATTCATGACCACGGCCATCGTGGTCTTCCTGCTCCTCGTCGACTTCGTCATCCGTGTCATCGCGATCATCGTGGTACCGCGGAACCGCAAGCCCACCTCCGCGACCGCCTGGCTGCTCGCGATCTTCTTCATCCCGTACATCGGCGTCCTGTTCTTCCTGCTGATCGGCTCCTACAAGCTGCCGAAGTCGCGACGGGCGAAGCAGGACGAGATCAACCGGTTCATCATCGACAGCACGGAGGGCATCGAGCGCGTCCGGCGCGACCACCCGTGGCCGCCGTGGCTGGAGTCCGTCGTCTCGCTCAACCGGAACCTCGGCGCGATGCCGCTGGTCGGCGGCAACCGGGCGACGCTGAACGGCGACTACGCCGCCTCCCTCGCCGCGATGACCGCGGAGATCGACGCCGCCCGCCGGTACGTGCACGTCGAGTTCTACATCCTCACGCTCGACGCGACGACCAAGCCGTTCTTCGACGCGATGGAGGCGGCGGTCAAGCGCGGCGTCGTCGTCCGGGTGCTGCTCGACCACATCGCCTCCCGGCGCACCCCCGACTACAAGCGCACGATCGCACGGCTGACCGCGATGGGCGCGAAGTGGCACCTGATGCTGCCGGTCCTGCCGTTCCAGGGCAAGTACCAGCGGCCGGACCTGCGCAACCACCGCAAGCTGCTGATCGTGGACGGCCGGGTGGCGTTCATGGGCTCGCAGAACGTGATCGACCGCAGCTACAACAAGAAGTCGAACATCCGGCGCGGGCTCAAGTGGAAGGAGCTCATCGTCCGGCTGGAGGGACCGATCGTCGCCGGTCTGAACGCGATCTTCATCACCGACTGGTACTCGGAGACGGACGAGCTGCTGCGCCGCGAGACCGAGCCGATCACGGACGACATCGACCCCGAGGAGCTGGATGCGCAGGTCGTGCCGTCCGGACCGGGGTTCGCCGGCGAGAACAACCTCCGGCTGTTCCTCGCGCTGCTCTACTACGCGCAGGAGCGCATCGTCATCACCTCCCCCTACTTCGTGCCGGACGAGTCGATGCTCACCGCGATCACGACCGCGACCCAGCGCGGCATCGCGGTGGACCTGTTCGTGTCCGAGATCGGCGACCAGGCCCTCGTCTACCACGCGCAGCGCTCGTACTACGAGGTGCTGCTGCGCGCCGGCGTGCGGATCTGGATGTACAAGGCGCCGTACATCCTGCACGCCAAGCACTTCACGATCGACGACGACGTCGCGGTGATCGGGTCGAGCAACATGGACATGCGCTCGTTCCAGCTGAACATGGAGGTCTCGCTGATGGTGCGCGGCCGATCGTTCGTGGAGGCGATGCGCGCGGTCGAGGACGGCTACCGCAGGGACAGTCGCGAGCTGACCCTCGACGAGTGGATGCGCCAGCCCCTCCGCTCCACGGTCCTGGACAACCTCGCCCGCCTCACCTCCGCCCTGCAGTAGAGCGCGCCGTCGCGGGCGTGTCAGGAGCGGGGCTTGAGGCGGACGGTGGGGAGTGCGGGAGCCGGGAGCGGAGCGCCGGCGTAGCCCGCGACGGTGCCGAAGCGGCCGGCGGGGTCCTCGGCGTCGATCACGTCGCGCTGCCACTCGGCGCGCGCGGCGACGACGTCCTCGTGACTGCGGCCGATGAAGTTCCACCACATCACGATCTCCTCGCCGAGCGGCTCGCCGCCGAGCAGCACGAGGCGCGCGTCCGAGGCCCCGGAGGCCGTCACGCGCACCGCCTCGCGGCCGGGGCAGAGGTAGGCCAGGTGCGCACGCGGGACAGGCGTCCCGGCGATCGTGACCTCGCCCGCGTCCACCAGGATCCCGTGCTCGAAGGCGGTGTCGAGCGGCAGCTCGACGCTCGCGCCCGCCGGCAGCAGCACCTCGGCCCCGACGAGCGGGGAGAACACCGTCGCGTCCGTCCCCGACGCCGCCAGCGCGCCGACGAACGTGCGCACGCTCGCCGCACCGAGCGTCGCCGGGGACGGCGCGTGGTGCTCGAAGAACGGCGCGACGTCGCGGGAGGCGCTCGGCAGCGCGACCCAGAGCTGGACGCCGTGCAGGCGCTCGGTGCCCGGCGTCGACACCTCCGAGTGGCTGATGCCGCGCCCGGCTGTCATCAGGTTGAGCTCGCCCGGCCGCACCAGCGCGTGGCTGCCGACGCTGTCCCTGTGCTCGATCTCGCCCTCGAACAGCCAGGAGACCGTCTGCAGCCCGGTGTGCGGGTGCGGCGGTACGCGCATCCCGCCGGTGGCAGCGACGTCGTCGGGGCCGTAGTGGTCGATGAAGCACCAGCCGCCGATCAGCGACCGCTTCCGCTGCGGCAGCGTGCGGCGGACGGTCATGGCGCGCGGCCCGCCGAGCGGCACCTCGCGCGGCTCCAGGATCTCCACGCCGGCGTCCGCCACCACCACGTCGTCGCCGACGATGACCTCCGCAGGATCGCGCTCCAGGTTGCTCATAGCGGCATCCTAGGACGCCGTCAGGATGCGCGAGGGCCGCGTTCCTAGAATGGTCCCGTGACCCGCGCCGCCCGCCCCCTGTCCGCCACCGCCGCCGTGGCGCTGGCCCTGCTGCTGACCGGCTGCACGCCGTCGCAGACCAAGCCGCTGGAGGACTACGCGGGCGAGCCGAAGGGCGTCGAGGCTCCCCCCAGCAGCGCGGGCGGAGCGTCCTGGGCCACCTGGCTGCAGGACGGCGACCAGTTCGGCATCGTGCTCTACGGCAGCTCGACGTGCCCGCCGAAGGTGCAGTCCATCCGCGTCGCGCAGAGCAACCAGGTGGAGGCGACGCTCGCGCCGGCGCCGGGCGGCGTCTGCACCAAGGACTACTCGCCGCACACCACGGTGTTCGCGACCCCGAAGGGCGTGACCATCACGTCGGACGTGACGATCGTGCTGCCGAGCGGCGACCTGACGCTCCCCGGCCTGCCGGGCTGAGGCCGGCCTCAGTCCTGCAGCGACTGGGCGAGCATCACCAGGATGCCGCTCGGCCCGCGCAGGTAGGTCAGCTTGTAGACGTCGCCGTACGTCGCGACCCCGCGCAGCGGGTGGCAGCCGTGCCTGGCCGCGATCGCGAGCGCCTCGTCGATGTCGTCGACGGAGAAGGCGACCCGGTGCATCCCGATCTCGTTCGGCAGCGTCGGCTCGGTCTCGATGGCGTCCGGGTGGAGGTACTCGAACAGCTCCAGCTGCCCGCCGCCGTCCGGGGTCTGCAGCACCGCGATCTTGGCGTGGTTGCCGTCCAGCCCGACCGCGGTGTCCGCCCATTCGCCGCTGATCGTGTCCCTGCCGAGCACGGTGAGGCCGAGGTCGGTGAAGAAGGCGATGGCCTCGTCGATGTCGCGCACGGCGATGCCGACGTTCTCCAGTCTGATGGTCATGGGCCGCATGCTAGCCCTGCGCGTCCGCCGGCCCGGCCGACGCACGCTGCCCGGCTGACGCACGCTGCCCGGCCACGAGCGGTCGTGACACGCCGTCACGCTCGTCTCGACGCGGCGTGTCGCGACCGGTCACGGCTCACCCCTCGGGTGTGAGCACGAGGAGGTCGCCGATCTCGCACTCGAGAGCGCGGCAGATCGCCACGAGCGTGGAGAAGCGGATCGCCTTGGCACGGTCGTTCTTGAGCACGGAGAGGTTCACGACGCTCACCCCGACCAGCTCCGAGAGCCGCACCACGGTCATCCCGCGTTCGGCGAGCAGCTCGTCGAGGCGGCAGTGGACGCCGGACTCCTCGTCGCCCATCAGACCAGACCCTCGGTGTCGCGTCGCATCCGGTCGCCGACGGTGAACGCCGTGACGACGATGGACGCCGCGAACGCGAGCAGCAGCAGCGGCATCAGCGGGATGGACATGACCGGATTGTCGAACTCGCGGCCGCTGATCCGTGCGAAGGCGCCGTTGGCGACCATGGTGTTCAGCAGGGCGATCGCCGCCCACGTCACCAGCCCGCCGATCGAGACCGCGGCGACCAGTGTCGTGTTCGTGCGCGAGAACAAGCGTCCGCGGAGCACGTTGGCGGCGAGCCAGACGAGGCAGCCGACGATCGCGACCGTGGCGGCCGAAGAGATCAGTTCGCGTGCCATCAGCGCGCCGAACGACGCGAGGGGCAGCTGCGGCGCGGTCACCCAGGCGCTGACCAGCTCCACGTCGCGCATGGCGCCGCCCTGGCCGATCGGGGCCTGGCCGATCGTCCCCGAGAAGTCCGCGAGCACGCGAACGTCCCGGTTCGTCGCGGCCTGGACGATGGTCGTCACCGATTGGGCGACCGACCAGCCGGCGAGCAGGATCCCCGCCGCCATGAAGGCGACGATGGACATACGGTCGCCCGTCGAGGTGCGGAATTCGGTTGCGGTGTTCGTCATGACATCTCCATATCGAATTTCGTTAATATCGACATTCGATACGATTGCAGATGGCGAGCCGGAGCGCAACCCGGGTCACGCCCACGGCGAACAGAGGCGGTACGGACGGGAACCGGTGGTTACTCTCTTTGTATCGGCGCCGACCCTGCAACGGTGTCGCGAGGAGTAGACATGTTCGAGAGATTCACCGACCGAGCCCGCCGGGTGGTCGTCTTGGCCCAGGAAGAGGCCAAGATGCTCAACCACAACTACATCGGAACCGAGCACATCCTGCTCGGCCTCATCCACGAGGGCGAGGGGGTGGCAGCGAAGGCGCTCGAGTCGCTCGGCATCTCGCTGGATGCCGTCCGCGAGCAGGTCCAGGACATCATCGGCCAGGGCCAGCAGCAGCCGACCGGTCACATCCCGTTCACTCCGCGCGCCAAGAAGGTGCTCGAGCTCAGCCTCCGCGAGGCCCTGCAGCTCGGCCACAACTACATCGGCACCGAGCACATCCTGCTCGGCCTGATCCGCGAGGGCGAGGGCGTCGCCGCCCAGGTGCTCGTGAAGCTGGGCGC
>NZ_JBQCGZ010000061.1:0-16049 GCF_051955155.1 Leifsonia sp. | reverse complement strand
TGTTCGCGTTCGCGGGTGCGCTCGCGGTCGCCCGAGTGAAAGCGGTGCGCTAGTGACCGACCTCGACCTCTCGACGCCTCCCGCTCCCGCGGAGCGCACGTGGACCGCGCCGGACGTGTTCTGGCCGTCCCTCTCCACGGCGACGGCCCGCCTCGACCCGCCGCTCGCCGTGCTGCACCTGCCGGCGCTGCGCCACAACGCGCACGACCTGCTGCGGCGCGCGGCGGGGACGAGCCGGCCCGCCAAGCCCATCCGCGTCGCCTCCAAGTCGGTGCGGGTGCGGTCGGTGCTGGATGCCGTGCTCACCCTCCCCGGATACGCCGGCGTGCTCGCGTACACCCTCCGCGAAGCGCTGTGGCTGGCGGAGGGCGACGCGGAGCATCCACCGATCGAGGATGTGGTGGTGGGCTACCCGACGACCGACCGCGCCGCCATCGCGCGCCTGTCCGCATCCCCTGAGCTCGCGTCCCGGGTGACGCTGATGATCGACTCCCTCTCGCACCTGGACTTCATCGACGCGGTCGTACCGCCGTCCCAGCGGGAGGCGATCCGTCTCTGCCTGGAGCTCGACTCGTCGTGGTTCGCCCCCGTCATCGGGCATGTCGGCGTGTTCCGCTCGCCGGTGCACAGCCCGGCCTCCGCTCGCGCGCTCGCCGTCGAGATCGTCCGGCGCCCGGGCTTCCGGCTGGTCGGGATGATGGGATACGAAGCGCAGATCGCGGGCCAGGGCGACAATCCGCGGGGCAATCCGGCCTGGCGGGCCACCCTGCGCTGGATGCAGCAGAACTCCCGCGACGAACTGCTCGGCCGGCGGGGGGAGGCGGTCGCCGCGGTGCGCGGCGTGGCGGATCTCGAGTTCGTGAACGGCGGCGGGACCGGCTCCGTCGAGTTCACCGCGTCCGACGAGTCGGTGACCGAGATCGCTGCGGGCAGCGGGCTCTTCGGCGGGCACCTGTTCGACACCTACCGCTCGTTCCATCCGGCGCCCGCCGCATCCTTCGCCCTCTCGGTGGTGCGCCGGCCCAACCCGGAGACAGCGACGCTGCTCGGTGGCGGCTGGATCGCCTCCGGACCGCCCGGACCCGACCGGCTCCCGATGGTGGCATGGCCGACGGGGCTCTCGATGGTCGCGCGCGAGATGGCGGGCGAGGTGCAGACGCCCCTCACCGGAGCGACGGCGGCCGTTCTGCGGATCGGCGATCGCGTCTGGCTGCGGCACACCAAGTCCGGCGAGCTCAGCGAGCACGTCGACGGCTTCCAGCTGGTCGACACTGTGGATGGGCGGGCGCGCGTCGTCGGTGTCACTCCGAGCTATCGCGGTGAGGGGAAGGTCTTCCTGTGACGGCGGCCGGGGGGCTGTGGCGCAACTGGAGCCGCACCGAGCGCGTGCGTCCCCAGCGCGTCGAGCGGCCGGCGACGGCGGAAGCCGTGCAGCGCGCGGTGCGTGCGGCCGCCTCCACCGGCATGCGCATCAAAGCGGTCGGAGCCGGCCACAGCTTCACGGGCATCGCGGTCGCTCCGGGCGTTCAGCTCGACCTCGACGACCTCAGCGGGATCGTGGCGGTCGACCCGGAACGGGACCGCGTCACGCTCGCCGCCGGGACCCGGCTGCACCAGCTGCCGAGGCTGCTCCGTCAGCATGGGCTCGCGCTTGAGAACATGGGCGACATCGACAAGCAGTCGATCTCCGGCGCCACCTCGACCGGGACGCACGGCACCGGCGGCTCGTTCGGCGGACTCGCCACCCAGATCGTGGGGCTCACCCTCGTCACCGGCACCGGGGAGCTGCTGCGGATCGACGAGACGGAGAACGCGGAACTGCTCCCGGCCGCCCGTCTCGGGCTCGGCGCCCTCGGCGTCATCGTCGAGCTGACCATCCAGTGCGTCCCGGCGTTCCTGCTCCACGCCGTCGAGCGTCCGGAGCCGCTGCAGGAGGCGCTCGAGAGCTACGGCGATCGGTCGGCGCGCGAGGACCACTTCGAGTTCTACTGGTTCCCGCACACGGAGACGGCGCTCACCAAGACGAACACCCGGCTGCCGCTGACGGCCGACCGCAAGCCGCTGTCACACACGGGACGCTGGGTCGAAGACGAACTGCTCGCCAACGGCGTCTACCGCGGAGTCTGTGCGGCCGGCATGGTCGCGCCGGCGATCATCCCGCCGTTCAGCCGCCTCGCCCAGCGGCTCACCGGCAACCGCGAGTTCATCGACCACTCGCCGCGCGTCTACGTCAGCAACCGGACCGTGCGGTTCCGCGAGATGGAGTACGCGCTGCCGCGGGAGGCGGTACCGGAGGCGCTCGCCGAGGTGAAGGCGCTGATCGAGCGGCGTGGATGGCGCATCTCGTTCCCGATCGAGGTCCGCAGCGCGGCGGCCGACGACAACTGGCTGTCGACGGCGTACGGACGCGAGACCGGGTATGTGGCGGTGCACCGGTATTACCGCGAGGACCACCGCGAGTACTTCGGCGCGGTGGAGGAGATCATGGTCGCCCACGAGGGACGCCCGCACTGGGGCAAGCTGCACACCCGGGATGCGGACGGCCTCCGTGCGGTGTACCCGCGCTTCGACGACTTCCTCGCGGTGCGCGAGCGTCTCGACCCCGACCGCCGTTTCGAGAACGCCTACCTGCGCCGGGTCCTCGGCCCGTAGCCGGGCGTCGCCCTCGCGCCTCGCACTTCTCGGGGCGTCGTCGAGTCGATCCATGGGACGCAACACGCCGTCCGATCCACGAACGGGCGGCGCGTTGCGTCCCATCGATGGGATGCGTCGGCTCAGTTCCAGAAGGCGCCGAGGTTCGGCGCGAGGGCCCGGCCCTGGTCGTAGCCGGCCCGGGCGGCGGCAGGTCGCAGCGACAGATTCATCGCGTTGGTGCCGAACAGGTGCTCCGCGTCCGGGTCGGGGATCACGACCTCGACGCGGCTTCCGTGGGTGCGCAGCTCCTCCACCTGGGTGGAGGGATGGGTGCCCCATTCCTCGGGAGTGAGGGAGCGGGCGCCGAGCGGCGACAGCACCAGCACCCGGTCGCAGCCGGCGGCGAGATCCGCGTTCTCGGCGTTCGACCGATAGCCGCCGTCGAGGTACAGGCGTTCGCCGATGCGGTACGCGACGCTGCCCGCGCAGCTCGCGGCCACCGCATCCACCAGGTCGACGCCGCTGTCCCGGTCGAAGACGACCGGATCGCCGGTGGTCGCATCGATCGCCGTGATGAGTATCCGGCGCTCCGGCCAGTCGGGGCGAGGAAGCCGGGCGGCCACAGCCGAGCGCCAGCTGTCCCGGACGGAAGCGCCTGACGCCTCCTCCCGTTCCCGTCCCACCGCGCCGATCCGGCGGCGGTAGTCGGCCGCGTCGGAGGAGGCGGCGATGGTGGCCAGCATCCGCTCGAAGTGCTCGGCCGTCGGCCGCAGCGGCGCCGGTCGGGAGTCGGATGCGGATGGTGCCACACCGGGTGCGCCCGATGGAGGTGCGGCCGATCCCGAAGCGGGCGCTGACGATGTCGCGGCCGACACGGGGGTGACCGATCCGGGTGCGGTTGCGCCGGGCGGTGCCGTCCGGGGTGGGGGAGCTACCGAGGCGGCGGCGAACAGCTCGGCCGGGCGTGCGCCCGCGAACTGGGCCGCGGCGGTGGAGCCGGCCGAGGTGCCGATGGTCAGGTCGGCCTGTGTCACATCCAGTCCAGCGTCGAAGAGGCCCGCGACGATGCCGATCAGCCAGGCGTTGCCCGTCGATCCGCCGCCGCCGAGCACCAGTGCGCGTTCGTGCGGATGCGTGAGTGGAGAAGGTGTTGTGTTCATGGGAGTCGCCTTTCGCGATTGCGTGGAGGGCGCTCCCGGTGGCGACTACCTCAGTCGCGGATCGTGGACGGCGAGGGAGCGCCCACTGCGGATACTGCGTGCATGGGTCTCACCTCCTGTCGATGGAACACGATCGCCGAAACGCTAGCACATCCCCACCCCGCGGCGCCGCTGTCGCCGTCTCGGGGTGTCTGCTGCGGTTTGTAACGTATGCGGCTGCTCGCCCGCACGCATACGTTCCGAACTGCCGCAGACGCTGACGCGCGCACGGCTGCGGGCGGCGGCTAGAAGCTGCTGCCCATCTCCTGGAGGCGCTCGACCCGCTGGGGGATGGGCGGGTGCGTCGAGAACAGTCGCGCCATGAGGCCCGGCTTGAGCGGGTCGTTGATCCACAGGTGCGCCATGGACGAGTTCTGCTTCTGCATCGGCCGGCCGTAGGCCTCGAGCTTGAGCAGGGCGCTCGCGAGCGCGTCCGGGTGGCGGGTCGTCATGGCGCCGGTCGCGTCGGCGAGGTACTCCCGCTGCCGCGAGACGGCGAGCTGCACGAGCGTCGCGACCAGCGGGGCGACGATGGCCGCGATCAGACCGAAGACCAGTACGACCGGGTTGCCCCCGTTGTTGTTGTTCCGGTTGCCGCCGAAGAAGGCCATGCGCAGGAAGATGTCCGCGATGAACCCGATCGCCACCGTGAGGCCGAACACGATCATCCCGAGCCGGATGTCGTAGTTGCGGACGTGGCCGAGCTCGTGCGCCATCACGCCCTCGAGCTCCGCGTCGGTCATGATGTCGAGCAGGCCGGTGGTCGCGGCGACCGAGGCGTGCTTCGGGTCGCGTCCGGTGGCGAACGCGTTCGGCGCCGGGTCGTTGATGATGTAGACCGCCGGCATCGGCGTGCCGGTCGTGATCGACAGGTTCTCGACGATGTTCCAGAGCCGCGGGTTGTCCGCCTTCTGGATGGGCACCGCTCCGGACATGCTGAGCGCCTGGCTCGACGCCATGAAGTACTGGAACACCGCGTAGACGGTCGCGATGATCAGCACCCACGCGAGGATCGCGTAGTTGTTGTAGATGACCGAGCCCAGCCATCCGAGCGCACCGATGAGGACCAGGAACAGCAGGATGATGAAGACGGTGTTGCGCTTGTTCCTGGCGATCGCCCTGTACATCGACGCCCTAGAACTGGACGCGCGGCGGCTCGGCGATCGCCGCCAGGTTGTCGACCTCGAAGAACTCGCGCTCGGTGAAGCCCAGGCGTCGCGCGAACAGGTTGTTCGGGAAGACCTTGATCTTGGTGTTGAACTCGCGGACGCCGCCGTTGTAGAACCGGCGCGACGCCTGGATCTTGTCCTCGGTGTCCACCAGGTCCGCCTGCAGCCGCAGGAAGTTCTGGCTCGCCTGCAGCTGCGGGTACGCCTCGGCCACGGCGAAGATGCTCTTCAGCGCGGTCTGCATGTGCCCCTCGGCCACGGACGCCTCGCCCGGCGTCTGCGCGGTCAGCGTCTCGGCGCGCGCCTTCGTGACGGACTCGAACACGCCCTTCTCGTGCGCGGCGTAGCCCTTCACCGTCTCGATGAGGTTCGGGATGAGGTCGGCACGACGCTTCAGCTGCACCGTGATGTCGCTCCACGCCTCGTCGACACGCACCTTGAGGGTGACGAGCGAGTTGTACGTTGCCCACAGGTAGATTCCGATGATCGCGACGATCACGACGACGATGATGACCGGAATGAGCCATTCCATTGCAGGAACTCCTTTGGGTGTGCGGGCGCAGGTGCGTGCGCAGAAGCAATCCTAACGGCGGTGGATGCGGCTCCCACCGCCTTCCCATCACTCTCAAAGCAAGCGCGACGGGGATCGACAGCCCCGCCCGCGCGCGGGTGCAGAATGGCAGCGTGAGCGAGCTGGCCGAACGCCGCAGACGCGGACGCCCCCGCAAGGAGCGCGGGGCGGCGTCGGCGCGCGGCGCGATCGTCCGCGCCGCGGCCGAGGAGTTCGCCGAGCGCGGCTACGAGGCGGCCTCGCTGCGCGCCGTCGCCCGGCGGGCCGGGGTCGACGCTGCGCTCGTGCACCACTACTTCGACGACAAGGCGGACCTGTTCGCCGCCACCATCCAGGCGCCGCTGCGCCCCGACCGCGTGATCGGCGTGATGCTCGCCGCCCCGCGCGCGGAGCTCGGCGAGCGCCTCGTCCGCTATCTGTTCACGCAGCTGGAGGACGAGAAGGCCGCGGGCAGGATGGTGCTCCTGCTGCGCACCGTGCTCTCCAACTCCGTCGGCACCCGGATGGTGCGCGAGTTCCTGACCAGGGAGGTGTTCGCACGGCTGGCGTCGGCGACCGACGCTCCGGACGCCGAGCTGCGGGCCGACCTCGCCGCATCCCAGCTGGTGGGCGTGATGATGACGCGCTACGCGCTGCGGTTGGAGCCGATCGCGAGCGCGGACGTCGACGACCTGGTCCGACGGGTCGGTCCGGTGGTGCAGTGGCACCTGTTCGGCGATCTTGACGGGGTGTCGGCACCGGGCGAATAATTCATCACATGATGAATTCGGCGGAGGCCGCGGTCGTCGTCGAGGGCCTGCGGGTGCGGCGCGGCCGGCGGACCGTCCTGGACGGACTCGACCTGCACATCCCCCGCGGCCAGGTGGTGGGCCTGCTCGGGCCGAGCGGCTGCGGCAAGACCACGCTGATGCGCGCGATCGTCGGCGTGCAGCGCGTCGCGGGCGGCCGCGTCGAGGTGTTCGGGCAGCCGGCGGGCTCCTCCGCACTGCGGCACCGGGTCGGCTACGTGACCCAGACGGCAAGCGTGTACGACGACCTGACCGTGCGGCAGAACCTGGCGTACTTCCGCCGCGTGCTCGGCGCGGGGCGCAACGACGTCGAGCGCGCCATCGCCGCGACCGACCTCGGCGAGAACGCGGGGCAGCTCGTCGGCACGCTGTCCGGCGGCCAGCGCAGCCGCGTCTCGCTGGCCGCCGCGCTGCTCGGCTCCCCCGATCTGCTGGTGCTCGACGAGCCGACCGTCGGGCTGGACCCGCTGCTGCGGGTGGAGCTGTGGACGCTGTTCCACCGGCTCGCCGACTCCGGCACGAGCCTGCTGATCTCCAGCCACGTGATGGACGAGGCCACCCGCTGCGACCGGCTGCTGCTCATGCGCGAGGGCGCCATCCTTGCCGACCAGACGCCGGAGGGGCTGCTGCGGGAGACCGGGGCCGAGGACGCGGAGGGCGCGTTCCTCGCGCTGCTGCGCCGCCACCACCCGCGGCACGCGCTCGCCGAACCGGGCGAGGACCAGGACGGGGAGGCGGCCCGATGAATTTCACGCGCACCTTCGGGACGGCGGGGCGGGTGCTCATGCAGATCCGGCACGACCCGCGGACGATCGGGCTGCTGGTGGTCGTGCCGAGCCTCCTGATCGGCCTGGTCGCCTGGATATTCACCGACACGGACGTCTTCGCGACGATCGGGCCGGCGATCGTCGCGCTGTTCCCGTTCATCGTGATGTTCCTGGTCACCAGCATCACCACGCTGCGCGAGCGCAGGACCGGGACGCTGGAGCGGCTGCTGTCGATGCCGCTCGGCAAGGGCGACTTCATCCTGGGCTACACGCTCGCGTTCGGGCTGCTCGCCGTCGTGCAGTCGCTCGTGGCCGTCGGCTTCGCGATCTGGGTGTGCGGGCTGGAGATCAAGGGCGACCCGTGGCTGATGGTCGCGGTCGCCGTGACGGATGCGGTGCTCGGCAGCACCCTGGGCCTGTTCGCGAGCGCGTTCGCGCGCACCGAGTTCCAGGTGGTGCAGTTCATGCCGGTGATCGTGTTCCCGCAGATCCTGCTCGGCGGGATCTTCCTGCCGCGCGACCAGCTCCCGGACGGCCTCCGGCAGATCAGCGACTGGCTCCCGCTCTCGCACGCCGTCGACGCGCTGAACGCGGTCTCCACGAACTCGCACGACGCCGCCTACATCGGCGGCCAGCTCCTCATCATCGCCGCGTTCGCCGTCGCCGCCGTCATCACCGGCGCCCTCACCCTCCAGCGCCGCACCCCCTGACCACCGAGTACGCAGAAAATGGCCCTGAAACAGCCGAGTACGCAGAGTATCTGCGTACTCGGCGGTCAGGGGCCGAGGACTCGGGTGAGGTAGGCGTTGGTGAAGAGGCGGGCGGGGTCGAGGCGGTCGCGGACGGCGAGGAAGTCGTCGAAGCGGGGGTAGGTCTCGCGGAGGGAGGCCGCGTCGCGGAAGTGCATCTTGCCCCAGTGCGGGCGGCCGTCGTGCGCCATCATGATCCGCTCCACCGCGGTGAAGTACGCCGTCGGGTCCTCCCGGTAGTAGCGGTGAACGGCGATGTAGCCGCTCTCCCTGCCGTACGCGGTGGACAGCCAGTTGTCGTCCGCCGCGGCCGAGCGCACCTCCACCGGGAACGAGATCCGCCAGCCGTTGCGCTCGATGAGCGCCTTCACCTCGGCGAGCGCGTCCGGCACCGCCGCGCGCGGCAGTGCGTACTCCATCTCGCGGAAGCGCACGGTGCGGTTGGTCACGAAGACCTCGGGCGAGCGGTCGGTGAAGTCGCGGTTGCCGGTGAGCTTCTGCGCGAGCCTGCTGAACGGCGGGACGATCGCCGGGACGACCGTGCCGAGCGCGCACACCCCGCGGTAGACGCCGTTGGCAAGCAGCTCGTCGTCCACCCAGCGCCCCATCGCCGACAGCGGCGCGCGCGCCTCGGTCAGCGGCAGCCGCGTGTTGGTCTTGGTGAGCCCCGTCTCGGTGTGCGGGAACCAGTAGAACTCGAAGTGGTCCTCGCTCGCCGAGCGCTCCAGGTACCTCTCCAGCACCTGCTGCAGCGGCTCGGGACGCTCCACCGCCTTGAGCAGGTACGCCGGGACGCACTGGATGGTCAGGTCGACGATCACGCCGAGCGCGCCGAGCCCGAGCCGGGCGGCGGGCAGCAGCTCCGCGTTCTGCGTCTCGTCGATCGTCAGCACCTCGCCGGTGCCGGTGACCAGCGTGACGCCGACGATCTGGGTGGCGAGTCCGCCGAAGGACCCGCCGGTGCCGTGCGTGCCGGTGGAGGTCGCGCCGGCGATCGTCTGCCGGTCGATGTCGCCCATGTTCTCCAGCGCCAGGCCATAGGGCCGCAGCAGCCGCGGGAGCTGGTGCAGGTGCGTCCCCGCCGCCAGCCGCACGCGGCCGCGCTCGAGGTCAACGTCCAGCACGCCGCTGAGCGCCTCCAGGTCGAGCTGGACACCCGGCGCCGCGGCGATGCCGGTGAAGCTGTGCCCGGCGCCGATCGCCTTGACCCGCATCCCCTGTTTCGCCGCCGTGGCGACCGCGCGCTGCACGGCCTCCGCCGAGGCCGGCCGCTCCACGCGCTGCGGGCGGATCGACTCGCTCCTCCCCCAGTTGCGCCACACTCCCCCGCTCGCCGTCACAGGAACACCTTCCCGTCGCCGCGGTAGCTGAGGGCCGTGCCCACGACGGCGGGACGGCCGTCCACCGTGTCCACGAGGTGGAAGGCGTCCACGTGCTCGCTCAGCTCGCCCGACTTGGTGTGCCGCAGCCAGACCCGGTCGCCGACGCGCAGGATACCCGCCGCCGCCCCGGTGAGCGGGGTCTGCACCTCGCCCGCCATCTCGCGGTCCACCATCGAGAGCCCGGTCGGCCAGACCACGCTCGGCAGCCGGTCGGGGCCGGGAGGGCCGGACGCGATCCAGCCGCCGCCGAGGAGCGTCGCGGTGCGGTCGTCGGGACGCCGGACGACCGAGAGCGCGAAGGAGGCGGCGGGCGCGGGCCGGAAGTCGCGGTAGGTATCGAACAGGTGGCCGCCGAAGAGCCCGCTGCCCGCGGCGATCTCGGTGACGGACGGGTCGGAGGCGGTGAACTCCAGCGAGCCGGTGCCGCCGCCGTTGACGAACGCCAGGTCGGCGATCGCGC
This sequence comes from Leifsonia sp., assembly GCF_051955155.1. Lineage (NCBI taxonomy): Bacteria > Bacillati > Actinomycetota > Actinomycetes > Micrococcales > Microbacteriaceae > Leifsonia > Leifsonia sp. The sequence continues at coordinate 6,330 of NZ_JBQCGZ010000061.1, read as the reverse complement.
GGACGGCGGCGACGGCCGCCCCGCGCCGCTCGACGAGCTCCTCGCGCGAGTTCTTCTGCATCCAGCGCAGTGTCGCGCCCCACGCCGGACGCCCGGGCGGGTTGTCGCCCTGGCCGGCGATCTGCGCCTCGTAGCCCATCATCCCGACCAGGGCGAAGCCGGGGCGGCGCACGATGGCCTCGGCGACCTCGCGCGCGGTCTGCGCCGTGTGCACCGGCGAGCGGTAGACGCCGATATGGCCGAGGACGGGTGCGTTCCACGACGAGTCGAGTTCGAGGCAGACGCGGATGGTCTCGCGCTCTGCGGGCGGCACGACCGCGTCGATCAGGTCGAGGTGCGCGATCGAGTCGACCATGAGGGTGACCCGGGCGGCCAGCTCCGGCGAGCGCGCGAGCCGGGCGATGGCGCCGCGGTCGGCCGTCGGGTAGCCGACGACCACGTCCTCGATCGCGGGATGCTCCGCGTCGCCCTCGGCGAGCCACAGCGCCTCCGGCAGCGTGTAGGCGAGCACGCCCGCGTAGCCGGGCAGCGCGAGCACCGCGTCCAGGACCGAGCGCACGCGCACCGACTTGGAGGCGACGCGGATCGGCTTGCCCGGCCGCTCGGCCGTCCCGCCCGCGCGGCGCAGCATGTCGTGGGCGTTGTGCCGCAGCGCCGGCAGGTGCAGCACCGCGAGCGGCGGGTCGAGCCGCGCGGTCGCGGCGCTGAGGGCCGGCCAGAAGACGTCGGGCGTCGTCCAGGTCCGCTCGGCGGGGAGGGGCTTGGCCGTCAGATCCATCAGCGCACCGCTTTCACTCGGGCGACCGCGAGCGCACCCGCGAACGCGAAGACTCCGGAGAGCACGAACAGGCCCATGAAGCCGTCCAGTGCCGCCACGATCCCGGCCCCGAACAGCGGCGCCATCGCCTGCGGGACGGCCGTGGCGATGTTCATGATGCCCAGGTCCTTGCCCCGGTTCTCCGGGTCGGGCAGCACCTGGGTGGCGAGCGCCTGGTCCACCGAGAGGAAGCAGCCGTAGCCGAGGCCGAGCAGGCCCGCGGCGACCATCGCGACCGTCAGCTCCGGCACGAACGCCAGCAGCAGCGCGGCGACGCCCTGCAGCGCGGAGGAGACGAAGACGAACGCCTTGCGCCGGCCGAGCTTGTCGGAGAGCCGGCCGAAGAGCAGCGAGGCGACGATCACGAACACCATGTAGATGAGGATGAGCACGAGCAGGTCGTCGTCGGCGTGCTCGTCGTGCAGCCCGAACTCGAGGAAGTAGAGCAGCAGCGAGGTCCCGAACGCGTTGCCGAAGTTCACCAGCACGCGGCTGAGCAGCGTCCAGCCGAAGTCGGGATGCTGCCGGGGGCTGATCCAGAGTCCCTCGATCACCCCGCGCGCGGTCATCCGCTCGCGCAGCTCCTTCGGCAGCACCGCGTCCGGGAGGAACAGGAACGGCAGCACGAGCACGATCAGCAGGACGGCCATCGCCGTGTAGCCGACCAGCGCGCCGACGAAGACGTACGTGACCAGCGAGACGCCGAGGATGATGCCGATGGCCTGCGGCGCGCTGATCCAGCCGGACACGTAGCCGCGCTGCCCCACCGGCACCTGGTCCGAGATGGTCGCGGTGAGGGCGGCCGTGAGCACGCAGAACCCGGTGAGGGCGAGCGACCAGAACACGCCGATCCCAACCATGCTGGTCTGCAGCCCGAGCAGGACGAGCGAGACCGCGAACAGGACGGCGCCGCCCGCGATCCACGGCCGGCGCCGGCCGAAGCGGCTGGTGGTCCGGTCGGACAGCGCGCCGGTGAGCGGATAGGCGACGATCGCGCACACGCCCGAGATGCCCGAGACGATCCCGAAGGCGACCACGTTCTGGACCCAGTCGTCGGTGCGCAGCTGCGCCTGCACCTGGTCGGGCAGCAGCTTCTGGATGGGCGCCAGCTGCGCCATCCAGATGCCGAGCCAGGCCACGGCGAAGGCCGCGATCCAGGCGCCGGGCACGCGCCTGGTCGGTTCGGCGAAGACCGCCGGGGTGGATGTGTTCGTCATCGGGCACCTGCGTTCTCGGGAGGGGCGGGGGCGATGGAGCGGGTGGAGGCGGTGGAGCGGGTCGGTGTCTCGGGCGCAGCGGCCGCGAGCGCGGCGAGGGCATCGGCGGCGAAGTCCAGCGCCCGCTCGGCGGCGGCGTCGTCGCGCGTGACCAGCCAGGCGACGGTGATCCCGTCGGTGAGGGCGACCAGGATGCGCGCGACCTCGTCGAGCGGCCGCGTCCACGCGCAGCCGGTGAGCGCTGCGGCGTCGGCGGCCGCCCGCTCGGCCACCTCGTAGTAGCGGTCGTACTGCCGGCGGGCGAGCTGCTCGAAGCCGGGCTCGCGGAGCGCCCACTGGGTCAGCTCGAACATCGCCTTCTCGCGCTCCGGGTCGGCGCGGACGCCGTCGAAGTAGTGCTGGAGGCCGGAGCGGATCGCGGAGCGCATGCCGTCCGGCGGCGGTCCGCCCGCGAACGCGGGCGCGAGGTCGGACTGCTCGCCGGCGACCGCGGCGTTGACGAGCTCGACCATGAGCTCGTCGCGGGAGGAGAAGACGTAGTGGAAGCTGGCCAGCGGCATCCCGGCCTCGGCGGAGATGCGGCGCGTGGTCGCGGCGGCCACCCCGTCCCTCGCCACCACCCGGAGGGCGGCCTGAACGAGGGCGGTGCGACGTTCTGCGGGCGGGATGCGCGTCATCGGGGGCTCCTCGTGGAGTCTCGCGCATCGTCGCGCGAGAAGTGGGACAGTTGACCCAGTTGTCAGTATGCCGTAAATCCGGCCTGTTCGTTTGACACGGGACCCTGCTGGCCCCTGGAATGGGGTGGAATGCGGGTATTTCTGTCGGACGTGTCTCCACCAGTCCGGTCGCGGGGGGCGACCGGACCGATCGTCGGCGCCGTCGCCGCCCTCCTGCTCGCCGCCGCCTCCGTCGCCGGACTGGCGCCGCCGGCATCGGCCGCCTCCGCCGCCAGAGGCGCGGCGCCCCCGAGCACCTCACGCAGCACCGGCACCAGCAGCACCGGCACCAGCAGCACAGCGTTCCTCAGCAGCACAGCCAGCAGCAGCAGCACAGCGTCGCACAGGGCTTCAGCGCTCCCGACCAGCGCCAGCACCTCCGCTCCGGCCGAACGCCCGGCCGTCTCGGACACGCCGACCCCGACGCCGACACCCGATCCGCCGCGCCTGGACGACCTCCCCTCCGCCCTCGTCACCTCGTTCCCCGTCGTCGTGAGCGGCTCGGCGAACCCGGGCGAGGTCCTCGATGTCTCCGGCGGCTCCACCGACAGCCCGGACACCACCTGCACCGTCACCGCGGACGCGAGCGGCGACTGGTCGTGCTCGCTGCGCCGGCTGCCGGACGGTCCGGGCGTGCCGATCCGCGTCGAGTCCCGGCAGACCCGCCTCGCCGACAGCGGCCGCGTCGACGTGCTCTCGCCTCCGGTCATCACGACCACCGACGGCGGCTTCACCGGCGGCGGCCTGCGCGGGACCGCCTACCCCGGCGCCACGGTCACGGTCACCGCGGAGAACGGGCGCACGTGCAGCTTCCCCGCCGACAGCACCGGCGCGTGGGGATGCGTCATCCCCGGCATCGGCGACGGCAGGCACACGGTGACCGCGACACAGGTCGCGCCGTTCTCCGGCACCCGTTCCGGCAGAAGCGCTCCCGTCTCGGTCGTCGTGGACACGACGGCGCCCGCCGCTCCGTCCATCACCGCGCCCGCTCCGGGCGCCAGCGTCGGCGACGGCGAGGCGATCGCCTTCGCCGGCCGGGGCGAGCCGGGCGGCCAGGTGACCGTCTACGCCAGCACGTCGAAGGGCACCACGGTGGCCTGCACGGCTGCGGTGCCGGCCTCGCGGGCCTGGTCCTGCCGGGCGACGCTCGCGGTGGGCAGCTACGTCGCGTCCGCGCTCGAACGCGATGCGGCGGGGAACGTGAGCGCCGGCAGCAACACGATCGCCGTGACGGTCGAGACGCGAACGGCCGTCGCACCGCCGGTCGCCCCGGCCCCGACCCCGACGCCCAGCCCGGCTCCGACCCGGACCGCGCCCGCGGAGCCCAGCTCGCCGACGACCCCGGCCGCGCCGCGTCCCGGACCGGAGAACTGGACGGGAACGCCGTTCACGGTCGCCTCCGCTCCGGCGGTCACCGCGGCGTCCGTGCCCGGCTGGCTGCGCTCGGTCGCGCTCGCCGTCGCCGCGCTGCTCCTGCTCATGCTCCCCGCCCGGCTGCTCGCCGCGGCGCTCACCCGAGACCGCTCCGCCGATCCCGGCCGGCGCGCGCCCCGGCCGAATCTGTTCGGCCGGAACCGGTCGCGCGCGGAGCTCGGCGAGGCGGATGCCCTGCTCGGCCCGCGCGCCGTCCCCGGCGACGCCGGCACCGCAGGCGCCGCGGCCGGCCAGCCGGTCTGGCTGGCCCCGGTCGTCGGCGTGGTCGCGGCCGCGCTCGTGACGCTCTCCACCTCCGTCCAGGACGCGGGCGCCTACGTGCGGCTGCTGCTCGCCGTCGCGATCGCGGTGTGCGCGGTCAACGCGGTCTGGGTACTCGCGGCGCGCGGGATGGCCAGGCACAACGGCATCACCCCGCCGCGCCCGGTCGTGCGGCCGGTGCTCCTGATCGTCGTCGCCGCCACCGCGCTCGGCTCCCGCCTCATCGGGCTCGAGCCCGCGCTGTTGTTCGGCCTCGTGCTCGGGGTGATGCTGCCCGAGGGCACAGACCGCGTCGTGCGCGGCCGCGTCGCCGCCGTCCAGGTCTCCGCCGTCGCAGCGCTCGGCGTGCTCGCCTGGCTGACGGTCGGCGTCCTGCCCTCCCCCAGCGGTTCCGTCTCGGCGTTCGCCGTCGAGCTCGCGAACGCGGTGGCGCTCGTCGGGATCGGCTCGACGGCCGTCGCGCTGCTGCCGGTCGGCGGCCTCGCAGGCCGCGCGGTGTTCCAGTGGTCGCGTCCGATCTGGCTGGGACTCAGCCTCGTGGTCTACACGGTGCTGTTCGCTCTCCTGCTGCCGGTCGCCTCCCTGGCGACCACGGGTGCCGGCGTCTTCGTCGTCGCCGGTCTCGCCCTGGCCTTCGCGGTGATGTGCGTGTGCGTGTGGCTGTGGGAGCGCTACGTGGAGCCCGCCCGCTGAGGCGGGATCCCGTCACAGCGCGTCGACGTAGAACCAGTCGCGGCCCTCGCGGACGAAGCGGGACGTCTCGTGCATCGTCCCGCGTTCTGCGCCCTTGTAGTACGCGGTGAACGCGACGACGCCCTCCCTGTCGAAGGGACCGCCGCGCTCGGTCCGCTCGATGTCGAGGCGGTACCAGCGCAGGCCCCCGTCCAGCTCCAGCTCGGCGGGACGGGTGCTGCGGTGCCAGCTGCGCAGCAGGTACGCCGCGTCGCCGAGCGCGAACGCGCTGAACCGCGAGCGCATGAGCCGCTCGGCCGTCGGGGCGGGGGCTCCCGCGTGAAGGGGGCCGCAGCACGCGTCGTAGCTCTCGCCGCTCGTGCAGGGGCAGCGCAGGATGGTCACCGCACGAGTGTAGATGACCCGGCCGGTGCCTGCGTCGGGGGATCTCGGGCACCGGCCGGGTCGGAGGACACCTCACCAGAAAGGGTGTCGGCACTCATAGTGCCCGCCGACGATGAGCGACGGCTTCGGGTGCGCTGAAGGTCCTCTCAGTACCGACCAGTCGGCACCGATGACCCGGTCCCGGTCAGTCGGAGTCCGCGACGACGCAGAACCGGTTGCCGTCCGGATCGGCGAGGACGACGTAGTCCGCGTCCGGCTCGTAGTCCCAGTCCACCCGCTGCGCGCCGAGCCCGAGCAGCCGCTCGACTTCGTCGCGCTGCACGTCCGCGTACAGGTCGAGGTGGTGGCGGGGCGACGGGTTCGCCTCGCTGCCGACGAGCTTCAGCGCGAGCTGCGGCCCGTCCCCCGCCTCCGGAACCAGGATCGCCCAGTCGACGTCCGGCTCCCGCAGGGGCCGGTAGCCGAGCGCGGCGGACCAGAACGCGATGGCGCGCGGCATCTCGCGCACGCCCCAGACGAGAGAGCCGATGCGGATCATCCGCCCAGCATCCGCCGCTCTCCGGCCGGGCGCAACGGGCGCCGTCGGCCCTGCACCGTGTACCGTTGGAAGCATGGAAGGCTTCCTCATCGGTTTCATCTGGCTCGTGGTCGTCGTCGGCGGCATCTCGGCGGTCGCCGCTGTCGTCCAGATGGCGAAGTCGCCGTTCCGCGACCGGTAACGCGTTCACCGCCGGCCCCCATAGCCCAATTGGCAGAGGCAGGCGACTTAAAATCGCCCGAGTGTGGGTTCGAGTCCCACTGGGGGTAC
>NZ_JBQCGZ010000060.1:0-6250 GCF_051955155.1 Leifsonia sp. | reverse complement strand
GTTATTGCTAGGTGTCTCTCCTCGTGAGTCACACCGCCAATCACTCGCCGACTAGGGTAAGCGGGCGAGTGCTTTGGGGGCGAGTCAGGGCGATATTCGGGTTGTCGCCCTGACTCGGGGTTTGAAAAGGGGCCGACAATTCGGGTGTCGGCCCCTTTCTCCTCGTTAAGGCCCATCGCCCCCCGCCCGCGCCCTTTCGTCACGAATCGCCGCCACTCGTCACGAATCCCCGCCACTCGCTACGAATCACCGCCACTCGCCACGAATCACCGCCACCCGCTACGAACCGGCGTCATCCGTCGTTCGTCACGAATGGCCGCCGCTCGTCAGGAGTCGGCGTCATTCGTCACGAATGGGCGCGATTCGTGACGAGTGGCGAGCGGGCTCAGGAGATGGGGCGCGGGATCTCGAGCCAGAGGTCGACCTCGTCGTCGTCCGACTCGGCGCCGAGCGCGTTCGCCGCCCCGTCGTCCGACATGCGCAGGCCCACGACCGTCACGGCGGTCTTCGACGAGCGCGGAACGGTGCGGACGATCAGCTTGTCGGTGGTCGTACCCCGGATCGCGTCCGCGAGGCGCCGCAGCACCGTGTCCAGGCCGCGCTGGTCCAGGTCGTCGATGCCGCCCTCGTCGAGCAGCGACACCACGACTCCACGACGGCGCGCGTCCATGACCTCGTGCCGCACGTCGTCGTTGAGCAGCCGGCGACCGCGGATCTCGTCGCGGATGGCGCCCTCCAGGTAGCGGCACTCCCGGCGCTCCGCCTCGGTCAGGTCGCCGCCGCGGCGGACGATCTCGGCGAGCATCGGGGCGGCCACCCGGTAGGTCTGCCGCAGCCGCAGCTGGCGCTCCATGACGTGCGCCTCCTGCGCCGCCTGCCACTCGGTCGCCTCGCGCTCTGCGCGCGCGAACTGCAGGGCGTCCCTGCCGGCCTTCGCGAGCGAGTTGGAGATGACGACGGCGACACCGACCCACACCACCGAGCCGATCACTCCGAGACCGGCGAGCGCGCCGAAACCGGCCCACACCACCGTCTGCACGGCGAGGAAGGCGACGCCGGCCCACGCCACGAACTGCTGCCGGCGGACCGCGGCGATCGTCATCAACGTGCCGACCGCGGCGACGTACCAGGTGGCGTAGCCGTTGTCCTTCGCGGCGTCCAGCTGGCTCGTGACCAGGATCGGGATGACAACGCAGACCGCGAGGTCGAAGGCGGCGAGCCAGAGCGGCATCCTGGTCGGACTCGTCGGCCACAGGCTGATCACGGTCGCGACCGCGTAGAGCGCCATCGCGACGATCACCGGCAGCGGGCTGTCCGGCGTCGAGAGCGAGGACAGCGCGAGGAAGAGGTGGTACGCGGAGAAGAGGGCTCCGAGCCCGAGGAACAGCAGCCGGTTGAGGGTGATCATCCCGCGCGCTCCTGCTCCCGCTCCGACACCGGGGCGCGCTCCCCCGCCGGCCAGGCGATGGTCACCGTCGTTCCCTCGCCGGGAGCCGAGCGGACCGTCGCGCGGCCGCCCACCTTGGCGAGCCGCTCCTGGATGCTGACCCGCAGTCCGAGGCGCTCGGCCGGGACGTCGTCCGCGTTGAAGCCGCGGCCGTCGTCCTCCACCACGATCCGGACGGTGGAGCCGTCGGTGCCGCCGCGGATCGTCAGCGTCCGGTGCACGTCGGCGCCTCCGGCGTGCTGCGTGCTGTTCACCATCGCCTGCACGGCCGCCGAGTAGACGGCCTCTGCGACGTTGACCGGCAGGCTCTGCAGCTCCGCGTCCCTGGAGTCCACCTCGAACGGAGAGGAGAACGCGTTCGCCGCGGTGAGCAGGCGCTCGGACAGCCGCTCCAGGCCCACCTGGGACTGGTCCTCCGGCCCGGACGCCTCCGCGGCGTGCAGGTGGCCGATCGCGGCCGCGGCCATCCGGGCCGCGAGCTCCTTCGCCTCCGGCGTCCGCGCGCTCGCGGCGGAGAGCAGTGTCGTCAGCACGCTGTCGTGCACGATCGCGTCGACCTGGACGCGCTCCACCTCGGTCGCGTGCTGGCGGACGGCGTTGCCGTACTTCGCCAGCGCCTGGCTCTGGGCGACATCCACCGCCGTTGACGCCTGCCGCATCATCGCGATGATCGCGAGGATGACGCCGCCCAGGATGATCGCGTAGACCGCGTCCAGCCCGGCGAGCTCAGCGCCGACGCCGCCGCCGGCCGGGAGCGCCCGGACGATGCCGTAGGCGACCGGCGTGATGAAGGTGTAGGCGATCGCCAGCCACAGCGGGTACGCCACGGCCGCGAACGCGGTGAAGACGGAGCAGAGGAACCAGACCCACGGCTTGTCGGAGGTGAACGCGGAGGGGTCGGCGACCAGCAGCGGCCAGGTGACGATCGCGATCAGGTAGACGACGGCCAGGATGCCCATCGCGGTCTTCACGTAGCGCTGGAAGATCGCGAGGACCACGGTGACGGCCAGACCGCCGAACACCGCGATGAGCATGACCAGCCCCCACGGGGCGACCAGGGCGTGCAGCTGGCCGATGGCCGTCGGGAAGGTCTGCAGCCCGAAGACGAGGCCGAACGCCGAGACCGTGCGGTCGGCGATGCGCTCGATGCGCGCCCGGCTGAGCGGGTTGCGCGGCTTCGTCCCCTCGGCGGGGGCGCCCGGCACCGTCCTGGGCGCGCTAGGAGCGCTCATTGCCCGTTTCTGGATCGAGCCCGGGCAGGATCCCGTCCTCCACCGCGCGGCGCAGCAGGTCCACCTTGGTCGGGGCGGGCCTGCCGACCTCGACGTACTTCACGCGGATCCTGTCGAGGTACTCGCGCGCCGTGGAGTTGGCGATGCCGAGCTGGGCGGCGACCGCCTTCAGCGGCAGGCCGGAGGCGTAGAGGTGCAGGACGTCGCGCTCGCGGCGGCCGAGCTGGGCCTTGGCGAAGTCGCTGTCGGCGTCGATCGCGGTCGCCCACTCCAGGTTGTTGAGCACGTCGCCGCGCGCGACCGTCTCGATCGCGTTCATGACGGTCGTCGTCGGCGAGGACTTCGGGATGACACCGGCGGCACCCGCGGCGAGCGCCTCGCGGACGCTCGCGACCCGGTCCGCGATGCTGTGCACCAGCACCGCTGCCCCGGTGGCCTGCGCCCGCTTGACGTTGTCCGTCACCTTCGAGCCGTCGCCGAGGGAGAGGTCGAGCACGACAACGTCGCACTCCTGCGACCCGAGCTGGGCGACGAAGTCGTCCACCGTCGCAGCCGCGACGACCACCTCGTACCCGGCGTCCTGACAGGCCGCCTTGAGCCCGAGACGCACGGATTCATGATCGTCGACGATTGACACCCGCACCATGCTGACCATCGTAGTGGGGCACGCGCGCTCCGCGTCGGTCACGGCGTCAGCGTGGCGACGGCTTCCACGTGGTGCGTGTTCGGAAAGAGATCAAACGCGCGCAGCGAGCGCAGCGGGTAGCCGTGCTCGCGGAAGAAGGCGAGGTCCCTGGCCAGCGCGACGGGATCGCACGCGACGTAGACGATCTGCGCCGGACGCATCGCCGCCACCGCCTCGACGACGGCGCGGCCGGCACCGGAGCGCGGCGGGTCGAGCACGACGGTCGCCGCGCGCAGCCTGGCCCGCTCCGCGGCGGTCGCCTCCACGGCGAGGCCGGTCACGAAGTGCTCGACGCGCGCGGTGACGGCGGAGGCGCCGATCCACTCGGCCAGGTTCTCCGCGGCGTCGTCCGTTGCGCGCTCGTCCGACTCGACCGAGGTGATCCGCAGCGTTGAGCCGAACCGGTCGCCGAGCGCCGCCGCGAGCAGGCCGACGCCGCCGTACAGGTCGAGGTTGGCGGCGCGCGGGTCGAAGAGCGCCTCGTCGACCGCCTCCTGGACCGCCGCCGTCAGCGTCGCCGCCGCGCCGCGGTGCACCTGCCAGAAGCCGCGCGCGTCGAGCCGGAACTCACGGTCGCCGACGCGCTCCCGGATCGGGACCGGACGGTACCGCGGCCGGAGGACGCGCCTGCCCTTCCGCACCGGAGCGTCGTTGACGAGCACGTGCGCGGTGCCGAGGCCGGTCGCGACGACATCCACCGACTCTGCGCCGGGGAAGGTCTGACCGAACGGGGTGGACTCGTTCACGAGGCCGGTGCCCAGCGGCAGGTCGCGCACGGGCACGACGGTGTGGGAGCGGGCCGCGAACGGGCCGATGCCGCCGTCGGCCCCGACCTGCAGGCGCACGCGGGTGCGCCAGCCCGTTCCGTCGTCGGTCTCGCCGTCGACCGGCTCGACGACGACGGGGCCGAGGGCGTCCAGCTCCTCGGCGCCGAGCTTCGCGGTGCGCTGCAGCGCGTCCACGATCACGCGGCGCTTCAGCTCGCGCTGGTGGTCGAGCCGGATGTGGCCGAACTCGGCGCCCCCGGCGCGGTGTCCCGGTTCCCTGTCGATGGAGGCGGCGGCCCAGACGTGCTCCTGGCGCTCGGGCGCCGGCTCGAGCACCTCGACGGTCTCGCCGCGCCAGAACCGGTCGTGCGTGCGGTCGGCGATGCGCGCCCGCACCCGTTCGCCGGGGAGCGTGTCCGGGACGAAGACGACCCTGCCCTCGTGGCGGGCGACGAAGACGCCGCCGTGCGCGACGTTGGTAATGTCGAGGTCGACCTCATCCTTCTGGGGCATCCATCGAGCATCCCACAGGTGACCATGCGCCTCTACCTCGCCTCCACCTCCCCCGCACGCCTCGCGCTGCTGCGCTCTGCGGGCATCGAACCGGTCGTCGTGCCGTCGCACGTCGACGAGCCGGCCGCCGTCGCCGCGGCGGAGGCGGAGCACGGTCCGCTGTCGCCGGAGCAGATGGTCCAGCTGCTCGCGCGGCTCAAGGCCGAGGCGGTGCGAGGGACGCTCGACGGCGAGCCGATCGACGGCCTCATCCTGGGCGGCGACTCCGCGTTCGCGATCGACGGCCGCATCCACGGCAAGCCGCACCTGCCGGAGGTCGCGCGCGAGCGCTGGCACGCCCAGCGCGGCCGGACCGGAATGCTGCACTCCGGCCACTGGCTGATCGACCACCGCGACGGCCGCGAGAACGCCGCGGTCGGCGCGACGGCGGTCGCCGCGGTCACGTTCGCCGACGTCACCGACGCCGAGATCGACGCCTACGTCGCCAGCGGGGAGCCGCTGGAGGTGGCGGGTGCGTTCACCGTCGACAGCCTGGGCGGTCCGTTCATCACCCGGGTGGACGGCGATCCCAGCACGGTCGTCGGCCTGTCGCTGTCCACGCTGCGCGACCTCGTCCGCGAGCTCGGCGCGGAGTGGGTGGAGCTCTGGAACCGGCCGGGGAGCGCAGCGCCGACGTTGTAGAGCGCGCGAAAGCCGGCGCATGCATTTTTGTGGGTATCGTCCAAAAGCTGACCCCATCGGAGCAATAGGCTAGGGAACTGTGCCACGTATCAGCAAGGTTCTCATCGCCAACAGAGGCGAGATCGCCGTCCGCGTCATCCGTGCAGCGAAGGACAGCGGCATCGCATCCGTCGCCGTCTACGCCGACCAGGACCGCGACGCCGTCCACGTGAGGCTCGCCGACGAGGCGTACGCCCTGGAGGGCTCCACCTCCGCTGAGACGTACCTCGTCATCGACAAGCTGCTGTCCATCGCCCGGCGATCCGGCGCGGACGCGGTGCACCCCGGCTACGGCTTCCTCGCCGAGAACGCGGACTTCGCGCGCGCCGTCATCGGCGCGGGGCTCACCTGGATCGGCCCGTCGCCCGAGGCCATCGAGCGCCTCGGCGACAAGGTCTCGGCACGGCACGTCGCGGAGAAGGTGGGCGCGCCGCTCGCCCCTGGCACGCTGAACCCGGTCGCCGACGCGTCCGAGGTGCTCGAGTTCGTCGACCAGTACGGGCTTCCGGTCGCCATCAAGGCGGCCTTCGGCGGCGGCGGCCGCGGCCTCAAGGTCGCGCGCACCCGCGACGAGGTCGCCGAGCTGTTCGACTCCGCCACCCGCGAGGCGATCGCGGCGTTCGGCCGCGGCGAGTGCTTCGTTGAGAAGTACCTCGACCAGCCGCGCCACGTCGAGACCCAGTGCCTCGCCGACGCGTACGGCAACGTCGTCGTCGTGTCCACGCGCGACTGCTCGCTGCAGCGCCGCCACCAGAAGCTGGTCGAGGAGGCGCCGGCGCCGTTCCTCACCCCCGAGCAGACCGAGAAGCTGTACAGCGCGTCCAAGGCCATCCTCAAGGAGGTCGGCTACCAGGGCGCTGGCACCTGCGAGTTCCTGATCGGCAAG
>NZ_JBQCGZ010000059.1:0-11636 GCF_051955155.1 Leifsonia sp. | reverse complement strand
GCGGCTTGATGGAGACCGACACGGTTGACCCTCTTTCTTTGGTTAACGCAGTCTTTTGAGCGAAACGCTGGGTTAGCAAACTCGTAGTGAGAGTGCTAACGAAGAGTCTAGAGGGTGCGTTAGCAGTCCCGCAACGTGAGTGCCAGAAGGTAGCGTGTGACGCATGGACAGGTCCGAACTCGTCGAACTGCTGAGCGCGGAGGGGCTGCGGCTGCTCGACTCCCTGCCGCCCTATCGCACCGAGAAGGACGTGGTCCGGATGGTGTCGGACCTGCGCAAGGCCGGGCACTCCCCCACCCTGGTGGCGGCCGTGCTGACCCAGGCGAAGCTGCGCAGGAAGGCGCAGGTCAAGTTCGGCGAGTTCGCGTCCAGGATGCTGTTCACCGAGGCCGGCCTGGAGCAGGCGACGCGGCTCCCGATCGCCGCCAGGCACGCGGGCCGCTATCGCACCGCGGGGCTGGAGCGGGTGGCGGACCTCGGCTGCGGGATCGGCGGGGACGCGCTCGCCCTCGCCGCGCTCGAGCTCGAGGTCACGGCGGTCGAGGCCGACGAGGTCACCGCCGCGATCGCCTCTTTCAACCTGGCGCCGTTCCCGACCGCGACCGTCGAGCACGGCCGGGCGGAGGACGTCGACCTGCGCTCCTTCGACGGCGTCTTCCTCGACCCGGCGCGGCGGACGGCGGGGCACACCCAGACCGAGCGGCTGACCGATCCCGACGACTACACCCCCTCGCTCGGCTTCGCGTACGAGCTGGCGACCGGACGGTCGGTCGGCCTGAAGCTCGGCCCCGGCTTCGACCGCGACCTGATCCCGTCGACCGCGGAGGCGCAGTGGGTGTCCGCCGACGGCCAGGTGGTCGAGGTCGGGCTGTGGTTCGGCGCGCTCGCGCGGCCGGGGATCCGGCGCGCTGCGCTCGTCGTCAGGGGCGACGAGGCGCACGAGCTGACGGCCGAGGCCGACAGCGAGGACGCCGAGACCGGCGAGCTGGGCGAGTTCCTCTACGAGCCGGACGGTGCCGTCATCCGGGCCCGGCTGATCGGCGACCTGGCCCGGCGGATCGGCGGCAGGATGGCCGCGGACGGCATCGCGTACATCACGGCGGACGACGCGGTCACGACGCCGTTCGCCGCCGGCTTCCGCATCCTGGACACGCTGCCCTTCCAGGAGAAGGAGCTGCGCAGGGAGCTGCGCTCGCGCGGCATCGGCACCCTGGAGATCAAGAAGCGCGGCGTGGATGTGGATCCCGCCGCGCTGCGCACGCGTCTGTCGCTGAGCGGCGACCGCCCGGCGACCCTTATCCTGTCCAGGATCGCCGGGCGGCACACCGCTCTGCTCGCCGAGCGGCTCTGAGGCCGCTCGGCGCGAGCCTCAGTAGGTGCTGTAGTGCGCCGAGAAGCTCGCGAAGAAGATCGCCGCGATGATCCAGAAGACGATCGCGACCGCAACGGCGATGAAGCCGAGGATGATCCCGGTGAGCCAGAAGCCCTTCGCCTGCGGCTCCTTCTTGCGGCCGAGGAAGCCGAGCACGATGGCCGCGGCGGCGAACAGGAAGCCGATGCCCCAGATGAAGTTGAGCACCAGGCCGACGATGCCGCCGACGAGGGACAGGATGCTGAGGATCGGCGACTTCTGCGCCGGGGTGGCGTACGGCTGCGCGTAGCCGGGGGCCGGCTGGCCGTAGGCGGGCTGGCCGTACGGCTGCTGCGGCGGCTGACCGTAGGGCTGCTGCGGCTGGCCGTACGGCTGCTGCGGCTGCTGCGGCTGCTGGCCGTAGCCGGGGTCCGCGGGCGGCACCGGCGGCACCGGCGGCGGGGTCGGCGCGTCGGCGGGCGGGGTCGGAGCCGCGGGCGGGACGGACCCTGCCGCGTTCTCGCCCTCCGGCTCCGGCGGGACGGCGGGTGCGTTCGGATCGGTCATGGTCCCCATCTCCTTCTGTCTGGCGAATTCCTGAGAGGATGCTGTACCGCATCCATCGTCGCAGCGGCGCCCTGGTGTGTCAACGAGCGACGTCGGCGCGTGACGCCGGCTACGGCACCTGGATGTCCGTGACCGGCAGCGTCGAGTCGGCGCCGAAGTCCAGGCCGCTCGGCTCGTGCCCCGCCATGATCAGCTGGGCGCCGAGCGCGGCGATCATCGCTCCGTTGTCGGTGCAGAGCGAGAGCGCCGGGATGCGCAGCTCGATGCCGGCCTCCGCGGCGCGCTGCACCGCGACCTGGCGCACGCGCGCGTTGGCGACCACCCCGCCGCCGAGCAGCAGGCGCGGCACGTCGTTGTCGAGGCACGCGGCGATCGCCTTGCCGATCAGCACGTCGACGACGGCCTCGCGGAACGACGCGGCGACGTCGGCGACGGGCACTTCCTCTCCGGCGTCCTGGCGCTGCTCCACCCAGCGCGCGACGGCGGTCTTCAGCCCGGAGAACGAGAAGTCGTAGCGGTGCTTCTCCAGGTCCTTGGGCTTGGTGAGCCCGCGCGGGAAGCGGATGGCCGTGGGATCGCCGTCGGCGGCGACCCTGTCGATCTGCGGACCGCCGGGATACGGCAGGCCGAGGATCCTGGCGACCTTGTCGAACGCCTCCCCCGCCGCGTCGTCGATGGTCTCGCCGAGCAGCTCCACGTCGGAGACCAGGTCGCGCACCAGCAGCAGGGACGTGTGACCGCCGGAGACCAGCAGCGCGACCGTCGGCAGCTCGACCGGGTGGCCGGGGCCGCCGTTCGCGTCGAGGACGTCCGCGCCGACGTGGCCGACCAGGTGGTTGACCGCGTACAGCGGTTTGCCGAGCGAGACCGCGAGCGCCTTCGCGGCGCCGACGCCGACCATCAGCGCACCGGAGAGCCCCGGCCCGCTGGTGACGGCGATCGCGTCGACGTCCGCGAGCTCGATGCCCGCGTCGGCCACCGCCGTCCGCAGGGTCGGGGTGAGCGCCTCCAGGTGGGCGCGCGCCGCGACCTCCGGCACGACGCCGCCGTAGCGGGCGTGCTCCTCCATCGAGGACGCGATGGTGTTGGCGAGCAGGGTCGTGCCGCGCACGATCCAGACGCCTGTCTCGTCGCAGGAGGTCGCGATGCCGTGCACGAGGGGGCCGGCGCCGGTGGATGCTGTGCTGTTCATGCCAGGGTGGTCTCCGTCGCGGGGACGGCGAGGCGCATCACGATCGCGTCGACACCGTCCGGCTGGTAGTACTTCGGGCGCACGCCGATCTCCTCGAAGCCGAGCGTGCGGTACAGGTTCTGCGCGCCCGGGTTGTCCGCGCGCACCTCCAGGAACACCTCGCGCGCGCCTCGCTTCCTCGCCTCCCCGATGAGCGCCTGCATGAGCGAACGGCCCAGGCCGTGCCTGCGCGCGGCGGGGGCGACGGCGATGGTCTGGATGTCGCCCTCGGCCGCGCCCGCCGGCGCGAGCAGGCCGGCGTAGCCGTCGATGCGCTCCGGCTCCTCCGGAGGGAAGGCGACCAGGTAGTAACCGTGCTCGCCGGTCACCTCGGCGAGCATCGAGCGCTCCGACCACGCGTCGGTGACGAATGTGGAGCGTTCCAGGTCCATGATGGCTGGCACGTCCTCCGCGGCGGCCCTGCGCAGCTGCCAGACCCGGCGGACCTGCTCGTCCGTCACGCGCTCACCCGCTTCGGGCCCGCGGACAGCGTGACGTCGGGCGAGCGCAGGTACAGCGGCTCGTCCGCGTCGAACGGCAGCCCGGCGGCGTAGCGCAGTTCCGCCAGCATCCCGAGCCGGCCGGCGGAGACCACCTCGGCGTCGAGGCGCGGGATGTCCAGGTGCGGGAGCTCGTCCGGCTTGCCGAGCCCCGGGCCGTCGAGACGGACCGGGAGGCCGCCGTCGTCCGCACCGGAGTACGCGGTCCAGTAGCGCTCGCGGCGGCGCGCGTCTGTGACGACGAGGACGGGACCTGCTCCCCCGGTCGCGTAGTGCTCGAAGGCGACGGCGTCGTGGCTGACGACGGGGACGAGCGGCTTCCCCGCACCGAACGCGAACGCCTTCGCGGCCGCGATGCCGACCCGCAGCCCGGTGAAGGGACCCGGCCCCATCCCGGCCACCACGCCGGAGAGCGCCGCGATCTCGACGCCCGCGAGGCGCAGCGCCTCGGCGATGAGCGAGCCGACGACCTCCGCGTGACGCATGGTGTCGGTCTCGATCACCTCGGAGAGGACGCCGCCGTCGCGGTCGACAACGGCGACGCTCGTTCCGGCGGAGGTGTCGATGGCGAGGAGCATGTCTCCAGCCTAAGCGGGATCGGACCAGCGCGGTCCGTGCGCGGTGATGGTGACCAGGCGAGGCTCGTCGGCGTCGAGGTCATCCTCGTCGGCCGCGCCGGCGGCGCTCGCGTCCGCGCCGGTCGGCCGGACGATGTCCACCTCCAGCCAGGAGTCGGCGACGCCGTCCAGCATCCCGCTGCCCCACTCCACCACGACGACGGAGTGCGCGTAGTCGATGTCGAGGTCGTCGAGCTCGACGGCACTGCTCAGCCGGTAGGCGTCGACGTGCACGAGCGGTGCGCCGCCCTGCAGGCTCGGGTGCGTCCTGGCCAGCACGAACGTCGGGCTCGTCACCGGCCCGCGGACGCCGAGCCCGTCGCCGATGCCGCGGGTGAGCGTGGTCTTCCCCGCGCCGAGCGGGCCGCTCAGGACGACCAGGTCGCCCCCGCGCAGCATCCCGGCGAGCCGGATGCCCAGCTCGTGCATGTCGTCGCCGGTGGCGACGGCGAGCTCCTCGACGACCCTGCCGGTCATGCCGCACCGCCCCGGTAGCTGCGGCGCAGCCGCCCGCCGAGGCGGGTGACGATCTCATAGTTGATCGTGTCGGCGGCCTCTGCCCAGTCGTCGGCGCTCGGGACCCCGGTCGCGGGGTCGCCGAACAGGACGACCTCGTCGCCGACGGCGACGTCCGCGTCCCCCACGTCCACCACGAACTGGTCCATCGCGACGCGGCCGGCGATCCGGTAGCGGGAGCCGCCGATCGCGACCGGACCGCGGCTGGAGGCGTGCCGCGGGATGCCCTCGGCGTAGCCGAGCGGGACCAGCGCGAGCGTCGTCTCCCTGTCCGTGCGGTAGGTGTAGTCGTACGAGACGCCGGTGCCCGCCGGCACCCGGCGCACGGCCGCGACCCGCGCGCGCAGCGTCATGGCCGGCCGCAGACCCAGCTCGGCGGCGGACGCGGCCCCGAACGGGCTGAGCCCGTAGCAGGCGATCCCGAGGCGGACCATGCCGAAGCGCGACTCGGGCAGGCCGAGCGCCGCTGCGGACGCGGCGATGTGGGTGAGCTCGGGGCGCAGCCCGGCGAACTCCGCTCTGGCGAGCCCGTCGCGGTAGGCGGCGACGGCGGCACGGTCGTCCTCCGGGGAGGCGTTGGAGACGTGGCTGAAGATGCCGCGGACGACGACGGACCCCGCCAGCTCCAGCTCGCGCGCGCGGGCGAAGACCGCCTCCCAGTGCTCGGGGGCGATGCCGTTCCTGCTCAGCCCGGTCTCCAGCTTCAGCTGGACGTACGCCGGCCCCGCGCCGGAGGCGGCCGCGGCGACCGCCTCCAGCTGGGCGAGCGAGGAGACGCCGACGTCGACGCCGGCGGCGACCGCCTCCACGAAGTCCTCGTCCGGGTCGTGCAGCCAGGCGAGCACCGGCGCGTCGATGCCGGCGGCGCGCAGCTGAAGCGCCTCAGTCACGTCGGCGACGCCGAGCCAGTCCGCTCCGCCGGCGAGCGCCGCCCTGGCGCACGCGACGGCGCCGTGCCCGTACGCGTTCGCCTTGACCACGGCCATCGCGTGCTCGGTGCCGACCAGCTCGCGCAGCCGAGCCACGTTGGCGGTCACCGCGTCCAGGTCGACGACGAGCTCGCGGAACGGAGCACCGGACGCGCTCACGCGTCGCGCTCCGTCACCACGAACGCCGTGGCGATGCCCGCGTCGTGCGACATCGAGACGTGGATGTGCGCGATGCCGCGCTCGCGCACCTGGCGCTCGACCACGTTGTGCAGCACGAAGCCCGGATTCCTCTCCTCATCGGGCACGATCTCCATGTCGTGCCAGCGGACGCCCTCCGACCCGCCGAGCGCCTTGATGAGCGCCTCCTTCGCCGCGAACCGCGCGGCGAGCGAGTGGACGGGCAGCGAGCGCTCCGCCTCGGTGAACAGCCGCTCCCGCAGGCGCGGCGTGCGTTCCAGGGATCGCGCGAAACGTGCCAGGTCGACCACGTCGACCCCGATCCCCGCGATCACGGACGGCGCCCTACTCGACCGTGACCGACTTGGCCAGGTTGCGCGGCTGGTCGACGTCGAGGCCCTTCGCGGCGGAGAGCTCCATCGCGAAGATCTGCAGCGGCACGACGCTCAGCAGCGGCTCGAAGAGCGGGGCGGCGAGCGGGATCCGGATGACCTCGTCGGCGAACGGCAGCACGGCGGCGTCCCCGGCCTCGGCGATCGCGATGACGCGGGCGCCGCGGGCGCGGATCTCCTGGATGTTGGAGACGACCTTCTTGTGCATCTCGTCCGACCAGCGCGGGCTGGGCACGACGACGAAGACCGGCTGGCCCGGCTCGATCAGCGCGATCGGACCGTGCTTGAGCTCGCCGGCGGCGAAGCCCTCCGCGTGGATGTACGCGAGCTCCTTGAGCTTGAGCGCACCCTCCAGCGCGATCGGGTAGCCGACGTTGCGGCCGAGGAACAGCACGGAGCGGGTGTCGGACATCCAGTGCGCCAGCTGCGCGATGGTGCCCTGGGCCTCGAGCACGGTGGCGATCTTGCCCGGCACCGCCTGCAGCTCCTCGATCGCGTCGCGCTGCTGCGCGGCCGTCAGGCTGCCGCGGACGCGGGCCAGGTGCAGGCCGAACAGGTAGAGCGCGGTGATCTGGGCGACGAACGCCTTGGTCGACGCGACGGCGACCTCCGGGCCGGCGTGCGTGTACAGCGCAGCGTCCGACTCGCGCGGGATGGTCGCGCCCTGGGTGTTGCAGATCGAGATGGCCTTGGCGCCGGCCTCGCGCGCGTACTTGACCGCCATCAGCGTGTCCATCGTCTCGCCGGACTGGCTGATCGAGATGACCAGGGTGCCGTCGGTGATGACCGGCTCGCGGTAGCGGAACTCGTGGCTGAGCTCGACCGTGACGGGGACGCGCGCCCACTTCTCGATCGCGTAGCTGCCGACCAGGCCGGCGTACGCGGCGGTGCCGCAGGCGACGATCGTGATGCGGTCGATGCCGGTGAAGAAGTCCTCGCCGAGCGCGTCGAGCTCGGGGATGTGCACCGCGCCGTCCGCGAAGCGGCCGCGCAGCGTGTTCGCGACGGCGTCCGGCTCCTCCGCGATCTCCTTCGCCATGAACGACGACCAGCCGCCCTTCTCGGCGGCGGACGCGTCCCAGGCGACCTCGAACGGCTCCACCTCGACGGGCGCGCCCTCGAAGTCGGTGACCGTGACGGAGTCCGGCGTGATGGTGACGATCTGGTCCTGGCCGATGGCGAGCGCGCGGTGGGTGTGCTCGACGAAGGCGGCGACGTCGGAGCCGAGGAAGTTCTCGCCGTCGCCGAGGCCGATCACCAGCGGGGAGTTGCGGCGGGCGCCGACGACGACGTGCGGCTGGTCCTTGTGCAGCGCGAGCAGCGTGAACGCGCCCTCCAGGCGGGAGACGACGCGCTGGAACGCCTCGCTCAGGTCGCCGGTCGCGCGGTACTCGCGGCCGAGCAGGACGGCGGCGACCTCGGTGTCGGTCTCCGACTCGAAGCGGACGCCGTCGGCGAGCAGCTCGTCCTTCAGCGTCGCGAAGTTCTCGATGATGCCGTTGTGGATGACGGCGAGGCGGCCGTCGTCGCCCAGGTGCGGGTGGGCGTTGCGGTCCGTCGGGCCGCCGTGGGTCGCCCAGCGGGTGTGGCCGATGCCGGTGCCGCCGTTCGGGATGCCGTTCTCGGCGAGCTCCTCGGTCAGCGCGGACAGCTTGCCCGCCTTCTTGGCGGTGCCCAGGTTCCCGTCAGGGCCGATCAC
The DNA here is from genome assembly GCF_051955155.1 of Leifsonia sp. NCBI lineage: Bacteria > Bacillati > Actinomycetota > Actinomycetes > Micrococcales > Microbacteriaceae > Leifsonia > Leifsonia sp. Next base: position 3,657 of record NZ_JBQCGZ010000059.1, on the reverse strand, counting down.
GGCGACGCCGGCCGAGTCGTAGCCGCGGTACTCCAGACGCTTCAGACCGCCGAGAAGCACTTCGAGGCTCTTGTCGGTACCGACGTACCCCACGATTCCACACATGCACCCGATTCTACCGTGGGCCGCACCATAGACTTGTCGCCTATGGCTGTGAACGGCGCCGCCCGCGGCGGATCCTCAGGCAACGGCGATTCGGCGAGCCCGTTCGTGGAGCTGAACCGCTCCGACTGGGCCGAGCTGGCCAGGAACACGCGGCTCCCGCTGCAGGAGACCGAGATCGTGCAGCTGCGCGGCCTCGGCGATCCGCTGGACATGCGGGAGGTGGAGCAGGTCTACCTGCCGCTCAGCCGCCTGCTCAACCTGTACGTCGGAGGTACCAGGCAGCTGCACAGGGTGACGAGCGACTTCCTCGGCGAGCGCGCCAAGCGCACCCCGTTCGTGATCGGCGTCGCCGGCTCGGTGGCGGTCGGCAAGTCGACCATCGCCCGCCTGCTGCGCGAGCTGCTGTCGCGCTGGGACGACACCCCGCGCGTCGAGCTCATCACCACGGACGGGTTCCTGCTGCCGAACGCGGAGCTCGAGCGGCGCGGGCTGATGGAGCGCAAGGGCTTCCCCGAGTCCTACGACCGCCGCGCACTGCTGCGCTTCGTGACCGCCGTCAAGTCCGGGGCGCACGAGGTGCGCGCGCCGTTCTACTCGCACCTGAGCTACGACATCGTCCCGGACGCCGAGATCGTCGTGCGCCAGCCGGACGTGCTCATCGTGGAGGGGCTCAACGTGCTCCAGCCGGCGGGCGGCGGCAACCGGCTCGCGGTGAGCGATCTCTTCGACTTCAGCGTCTATGTGGATGCGCGGACCCGCGACATCGCGCACTGGTACCAGGAGCGGTTCCTCAAGCTCCAGCGCGGCGCGTTCGCCAACCCGAAGTCGTACTTCCACCGCTACGCGGACCTCACCGAGGAGGAGGCGCGCACACGCGCCGCGTCGATCTGGTCGCGCATCAACGAGCCCAACCTCATCCAGAACATCCGGCCGACCCGCTCGCGGGCGAAGCTGGTGCTGCGCAAGGACGCCGACCACACGGTGAGCTCGGTCCTGCTCCGCAAGCTCTGAGGTTGTTAGACCACAAGTTCCTGACGCTCAGGCACACGGCACCCTGGCCTCAGGTCTCTGGATCGTGAGCCAGCTGACACGTAGGCATGAAGCATGAACGCCTCGCGCTCCCGTGCTGCTCAGATCTTCGGCGAGCGGGTCAAGGCCGCGCGCGTGCGCCTGGGCATGAGTCAGGAGACGATCGCGCACCTGGCCGACATGCACGTCACCAACTACGGCCGCGTGGAGCGCGGCGAGGCGAATCCGGAGCTGCACACGATCGTTCGGCTGGCGACCGCCCTCGACGCCGACCCCGGCGAACTGCTCGCAGGGCTCTACGGAGACGGGATGCTGCCGGGGAGGGCGAAGGCGTTCTCCGTGACCGATTTCATCGCCGCCCGGCGTGCGCACGAGGACGCCCAGAAGGACTGAGCGCACGGCATCGCCGGGCGACGGAGACGCGCTTGGGACGCCGCGTCAGACGGTGAGACGCTCGCGCACGACGTCGGCGAGCTCGTTGGCCAGCCGCTCCGCCGTGCTCTGGTCCGCGGCCTCGACCATGACGCGCACCAGCGGCTCCGTCCCGGACGGGCGCAGCAGCACGCGACCGGAGTCGCCGAGCGCGGCGACGGCGGTCTGCACCGCCTTCTGCAGCGGCTCGTCCGTGTGCACGGCGTGGTGGTCGACGCCCTTCACGTTCACCATGACCTGCGGGTACACGGTCATGACCTTCGCGAGCTCGTGCAGCGGCTTGCGCTGCCTGGCCATCTCGCTGAGCAGGTGCAGGCCGGTGAGGATGCCGTCGCCGGTGGTGGCGAACTCGCGCATGATGACGTGGCCGGACTGCTCGCCGCCGAGGGCGTAGTCCTTGTCGTTCATCTCCTCGAGCACGTAGCGGTCGCCGACCGCGGTCTCGACGACGCGGATGCCGTGCTCGCGCATGGCGAGCTTCAGCCCGAGGTTGCTCATGACCGTCGCGACGAGGGTGTCGTCGGTGAGCTTGCCGCGCTCCTTCATGCCGACCGCGAGGATCGCCATGATCTGGTCGCCGTCGACGATGTTGCCGTGCGCGTCCACCGCGAGGCAGCGGTCCGCGTCGCCGTCGTGCGCGATGCCGACATCGGCGCCGGCGGCGACGACAGCCTCCGCCAGCTTGTCGAGGTGGGTCGAGCCGACGCCGTCGTTGATGTTCATGCCGTCCGGAGCGTCGCCGATGACGGTCACCCGGGCGCCGGCGTCCGTGAAGACCTCCGGCGAGATGCCGGCCGCCGCGCCGTGGGCGCAGTCGAGGACGACGTGGATGCCGTCGAGACGGTGCGGGAGGCTCGCGAGCAGGTGGACGACGTAGCGGTCCTCGGCGTCCGCGAAGCGGCGGATGCGGCCGACGTCCGCCCCGGTCGGGGTGAGCTTCTCGAGGTCCAGGTGCTCCTCGATGCGATCCTCGACGACGTCCGGCAGCTTGGTGCCGCCGCGCGCGAAGATCTTGATGCCGTTGTCCGGCGCCGGGTTGTGCGAGGCCGAGACCATGACGCCGAAGTCGGCGTCGAAGTCGGCGATCAGGAACGCGGTCGCCGGGGTGGGGATGACTCCCGCGTCGTACACGTCGATGCCGGAGCTCGCGAGCCCGGCCGCGACGGCGGCGGAGAGGAACTCGCCCGAGACCCGGGGGTCACGGGCGACGATCGCCGTCGGGCGCTTGCCCGCGGCGCGCCGCGCCTCGGCGCTGCGGCCTCGCGTCAGCACAGCAGCAGCTGACTGAGCGAGACCGAGCGCGAGGTCGGCGGTGAGCGTACCGTTCGCGAGTCCGCGGACTCCGTCGGTTCCGAAGAGGCGTGGCATGAACCGAAGCCTAGACGCTTACTCGGCGTCAGCGCTTGGAGAACTGCGAAGCCTTGCGGGCCTTCTTGAGACCGGCCTTCTTGCGCTCGGTGACGCGCGCGTCACGGGTCAGGAAGCCCGCCTTCTTGAGGGTCGGACGGTTGTTCTCGCGGTCGATCTCGTTGAGCGCGCGGGCGATCGCCAGGCGCAGAGCGCCGGCCTGGCCCGAGGGGCCGCCGCCGGTGATGCGGGCGACGACGTCGTAGGCGCCGATGAGGTCGAGGACCTTGAAGGGGTCGGTGATCAGCTGCTGGTGCAGCTTGTTCGGGAAGTAGTCCGCGAACTCACGGCCGTTGACCGTGATGGTGCCGGAACCCGGGACCAGGCGCACGCGCGCGATGGCCTCCTTGCGGCGGCCGACGGCCGCGCCGGGGACGGAGAGGACGGCGCGCGGAGCGGCCGGGGCCTCGCTCGCCGGGGTCTCGGTCGAGTAGGACTCGACGTTCTCGACCTGGGCCGAGTCGATGCTGTCTGCGATCTTCGCCACGGTGGTGATAATCCTTTGTCTTAAGTCAGTCGTGAAGGTCTGGTTCGCTTTACTGAGCGACCTGGCCGAGCGTGTACTGCTTCGGCTGCTGGGCGGCGTGCGGGTGCTCGCTGCCGGCGTAGACCTTCAGCTTGCGGAGCTGGGCGCGGCCGATCGAGTTCTTCGGCAGCATCCCGCGGACGGCCTTCTCGACGGCG
>NZ_JBQCGZ010000058.1:0-6855 GCF_051955155.1 Leifsonia sp. | reverse complement strand
GAGAACGGCGCCTACGTGCGCGAGAACTTCTTCGGCCGCGACCCGCGCACCCTCGAACTGGTCAAGGACTACACCGACGACGAGGTCTGGAACCTCAAGCGCGGCGGCCACGACTACCGCAAGGTCTACGCGGCCTTCAAGGCGGCCGTCGAGCACAAGGGCCAGCCGACCGTCATCATCGCCAAGACGATCAAGGGCTACGGCCTCGGACCGTCCTTCGAGGGCCGCAACGCGACCCACCAGATGAAGAAGATGACGCTGGACAACCTCAAGACGTTCCGCGACGCCATGCGCATCCCGGTGTCCGACGCGCAGCTCGAGGAGAACCCGTACCTGCCGCCGTACTACAACCCGGGGCCGGACGACGAGGCCATCCAGTACCTGCACGAGCGCCGGCGCGCGCTCGGCGGCTACGTCCCGGAGCGCCGCGTGAAGTACACCCAGCTGAACCTCCCGGACGACTCGGCGTACGCGATCGCGAAGAAGGGCTCCGGCACGCAGGAGATCGCCACCACGATGGCGTTCGTCCGCCTGCTCAAGGACCTGCTGCGCTCGAAGGACTTCGGCCACCGCATCGTGCCGATCATCCCGGACGAGGCGCGCACGTTCGGCATGGACGCGTTCTTCCCGAACGCGAAGATCTACAACCCGAACGGCCAGCACTACACCTCCGTCGACCGCGAGCTGCTGCTGGCGTACAAGGAGAGCCCGCAGGGCCAGATCATCCACGTCGGCATCAACGAGGCGGGCGCCCTCGCGGCGTTCACCAACGTCGGCACCTCGTACTCGACGCAGGGCGAGCCGCTCATCCCGGTCTACGTCTTCTACTCGATGTTCGGGTTCCAGCGCACCGGCGACGCCATGTGGGCGGCGGGCGACCAGATGGCGCGCGGCTTCCTGATCGGCGCCACCGCCGGCCGCACCACGCTGACCGGCGAGGGCCTGCAGCACGCCGACGGCCACTCGCTGCTGCTGTCCTCCAGCAACCCGGCCGTCGTCTCCTACGACCCGGCGTACGGCTACGAGATCGGCCACATCGTGCGCTCCGGCCTGGAGCGGATGTACGGCGAGTCGCACCCCGACCCCAACGTCATGTACTACCTCACGGTGTACAACGAGCCGATCGTGCAGCCGGCCGAACCGGAGGGCGTGGATGTGGACGGCATCGTCCGCGGCATCTACAAGCTCCGTGACGGCCAGGAGCAGGGCCCGAAGGCCCAGCTGCTCGCCTCCGGCGTCTCGGTGCCGTGGGCCCTGGAGGCCCAGCACCTGCTCGCGCAGGACTGGGGCGTGTCGGCGGACGTGTGGAGCGTCACCTCGTGGGGCGAGCTGCGCCGCGACGGCCTGAAGGCGGAGGAGCACAACTTCCTCTACCCGCAGCAGGAGAAGCAGGTGCCGTACGTCACCCGCAAGCTGCAGGGCGCCGATGGCCCGTTCGTCGCGGTGACCGACTACATGCACGCGGTGCCGGACCAGATCCGGCAGTTCGTGCCCGGCGAGTACGCGACGCTCGGAGCAGACGACTTCGGCTTCTCCGACACCCGCGCTGCAGCGCGCCGCTACTTCAAGATCGACGGCCCGTCACTCGTCGTCCGCACCCTGGAGCTGCTCGCGGCCCAGGGCAAGGTGGACCCGAACGCGCCCGCCTGGGCGATCGAGAAGTACCTGCTGCACGACGTGAACGCCGGCACCACCGGTACCGCGGGCGGCGAGGCGTAGCAGCCGCCCGTGCCGACCACACCGGAGAGGACGAAGGCCGAGACCCTTGCGTGGCTGCGCAAGATCTCGGGCGAGCTGGCGACGACGACGCTGAAGCGGCTGGAGGACACGCTCCCCTGGTACCGGGACATGCCCCCCGGCCGCCGCAGCGCCGTCGGGCTGGTCGCCCAGGCCGGCATCTCCTCGTTCATCTCGTGGTTCGACGACCCGCGGTCGACGCCGTGGATCGCCGCAGACGTCTTCGGGGCGGCTCCTCGTGAGCTGCTCCGGAGCGTCAGCCTCCAGCAGACGCTCCAGCTCATCAAGATCACCGTTGAGGTGGTGGAGGAGCGCGTCACCACCGGAGGCAACGAGTCGCTGAAGGAGGCCATCCTCCTCTACTCGCGCGAGATCGCCTTCGCGGCGGCGGACGTCTACGCGCGCGCCGCGGAGGCGCGCGGCCTGTGGGACGCCCGGCTGGAGGCGCTGGTCGTCGACAGCATCCTCACCGGCGAGTACGACGACGAGCTGCCCAGCCGGATCGCCGCGCTCGGCTGGCACGGCCACGGGGAGGTCAGCGTGCTGGTGGGCACGGCGCCGAAGATGCTGGACGTCGACCAGCTGCGCCGCACCGCCCGGCACATGTCCGCCGACGTCCTGATCGGGGTGCAGGGCAGCCGCCTGGTGCTCGTGATCGGCCGCGCCTGGCCGAGCAGCAGCACCCCGGAGGAGGCGATCGGCACCGCGCCGGTCGTCAGCTTCATGGAGATCGCACAGCAGCTGGAGCCGGGCTTCGGCGCAGGGCACCTGGTGCTCGGACACGAGGTGCCGAGCCTCGTGGACGCGTCGAAGAGCGCGAAGGCGGCGCTCGCCGGCTTCGCCGTCGCGAAGGCGTGGCGCAACTGCCCGCGCCCGGTGCACGCGGACGACCTGCTCCCCGAGCGCGCGCTGGCCGGCGACGGCCTCGCGCGGGCGACGCTGATCAGCCGGATCTACCGGCCGCTGCAGGCGTACTCGACCGAGCTGCTGACGACGCTCTGGTGCTACCTCGACAACGGCCGGTCGCTGGAAGCGACGGCCCGCGAGCTGTTCGTGCATCCGAACACGGTGCGCTACCGGCTCAAGCGCGTCTCCGAGGTGATCGGCTGGGACGCCACCGGCGCCCGCGAGGCGCTCATCCTGCAGGCGGCGCTCATCGTCGGCTCGATCAACGAGCCCGACCAGCCGCGCCGCGCCTGACGTTGTAGACGTCCACAAAGCATCCCCCGATAGTTCGTACCCATCCGACACATCCGCTTGGCGGAAGATTGGCAGACTGGAACTCGTGATTGTGATCGTGTGCCCGGGTCAGGGCTCCCAGACCCCCGGCTTCCTCGACCCGTGGCTCTCCGAGTCGTCGTTCCGCGATCAGCTCACCGGCATCTCCGACGCGGTCGGCATCGACCTCGTCGCGCACGGCACGGTGAGCGACGCCGACACCATCAGGGACACCGCCGTCGCGCAGCCGCTCATCGTCTCGGCCGGTCTGCTGACGCTCTCCGCGCTGCTCGCGGACGGCCGTCGCGAGAAGATCGGCGGCATCGCGGGCCACTCGGTCGGCGAGCTGACCGCGGCCGCCGGCGCTGGCGTGCTGTCGGAGACCGACGCGGTCGCGTTCGTGCGCGAGCGCGGCGCGGCGATGGCGAAGGCCGCCGCCGAGACCCCCACCGGCATGAGCGCCGTCATCGGCGCCGACGAGGCGGAGCTGCTCGCGAAGCTCGACGAGCTCGGTCTCTCCCCCGCCAACTACAACGGCGGCGGGCAGATCGTCGTCGCCGGTGCACTCGACGCGCTCGCGAAGCTCGGCGAGGAACCGCCCGCCCGCGCCCGCGTCATCCCGCTCCAGGTCGCCGGAGCGTTCCACACCCGCTACATGGCGTCGGCCGTCCCCGTGCTCGAGGACTTCGCCGCCACCCTGACCACGAACGACCCGACCCTGCGGCTCTGGACGAACAAGGACGGCTCCGAGGTCACCGACGGCGCCGAGTTCCTGCGCCTGCTGGTCGGCCAGGTGTCGTCGCCCGTGCGCTGGGACCTCGACATGCAGGCCTTCCAGGAGGCCGGTGTCACCGGCATCATCGAGGTGGCGCCCGCCGGCGCACTCGTCGGCCTCGCCAAGCGCGGCCTGAAGGGCGTCCCGAGCGTCGCCATCAAGACGCCGGACGACCTGCCGGCGGCGTTCGACCTCATCGACCAGGCGGCGAACACCGAGGAGACCACCCGATGACCCAGCCCATCCTGCAGCAGTCGCACGGCCCGCAGTACACGCGCATCCTCTCGATCGGCGCGGCGCGCGGCGACCTCGTCGTCCCCAACGACGACCTGATCGGGCCGATCGACTCCTCCGACGAGTGGATCCGCCAGCGCACCGGCATCGTCACCCGCACCAGGGCCAGCCACGACGTCCTCGCCGTCGACCTCGCCACCGAGGCGTCGAAGGAGGCCATCGAGAAGTCGGGCATCGACCCGTCGCTGATCGACGCCGTGATCGTTGCGACCATCTCCAACTCGCGGCAGACGCCGTCGCTCGCCGCGGTGCTCGCCGACCGGGTCGGCGCGAACCCGGCAGCCGCCTACGACATGAACGCCGCGTGCGCCGGCTACGCTTACGGCATCGCCCAGGCGGACGCGCTGATCCGCGCCGGCGTCGCGCACTACGCGCTCGTCGTCGGCGCCGAGAAGCTCTCGGACGTCGTCGACCCCACCGACCGGACCATCTCGTTCCTGCTGGGCGACGGTGCCGGCGCGGTGGTCGTCGGGCCCAGCGAGTATCCCGGCATCTCCACGACGATCTGGGGCTCGGACGGGTCGAAGGCCGGCGCGGTCGGCATGAACAGCACGCTCACCGAGTTCCGCGACGGCGAGGCCCCGTGGCCTACCCTGCGCCAGGACGGCCAGACCGTCTTCCGCTGGGCCGTATGGGAGATGGCCAAGGTCGCCAAGCAGGCGCTGGACGCTGCCGGGGTCACTCCGGACCAGCTCGCCGCCTTCATCCCGCACCAGGCGAACATGCGCATCGTCGACGAGTTCGCCAAGCAGCTGAAGCTGCCGGAGACCGTCGCGATCGCGCGCGACATCGAGACGACGGGGAACACCTCCGCGGCCTCGATCCCCCTTGCGACGCACCGGCTCCTCCAGGAGCGGCCGGAACTGTCCGGCGGCCTCGCGCTGCAGATCGGCTTCGGCGCCGGTCTGGTGTTCGGCGCCCAGGTCGTCGTGCTGCCCTAGACTGTTCAACGGTCAAACGACACCCCCTCAAGGAGAAAAACCATGGCATTGTCCACCGAAGAAGTTCTTGCCGGCCTGGCCGAGCTCATCAACGACGAGACCGGTATCGCGACCGACACGGTCGAGCTGGACAAGTCCTTCACGGACGACCTCGACATCGACTCCATCTCGATGATGACCATCGTGGTCAACGCCGAGGACAAGTTCGACGTCAAGATCCCGGACGAGGAGGTCAAGAACCTCAAGACCGTCGGGGACGCTGTCGAGTTCATCGTCAAGGCGCAGGACGCCTAAGCACCGCACGACACACTTCCTTCGCGTGGGCGGTGGCCGATCGGCCCCGCCCACGCGGGTGGACGCGCGCGTCGCGCCCACTGTCGTTCCCAACAACACGGAGTTGCCGGTATGACCAAGAAGATCGTCGTCACCGGCGTGGGCGCATCCTCCCCGCTCGGTGGCACCGCTCCGGAGAGCTGGGCCGCGCTGCTGGCCGGAAAGTCCGGTGCGCGTACCCTCACCCACGAGTGGGTGGAGAAGTACGAGCTCCCCGTCACCTTCGCCGCCGAGGCCGTGGTGCGTCCCGAGGAGGTCCTCGAGCGGCCGGTCGCGAAGCGGCTCGACCCGTCCAGCCAGTTCGCCCTGATCTCCGCGATGGAGGCGTGGGCCGACGCCGGATCGCCGGAGGTCGCTCCCGAGCGCCTGGGCGTCGACTACGCGACCGGCATCGGCGGCGTCTGGACCCTGCTGGACGCCTGGGACACGCTGCGCGACCGCGGTCCCCGCCGCGTCCTGCCGATGACCGTGCCGATGCTCATGCCCAACGCCGCCTCCGCCGCGGTGTCCATGCACTTCGAGGCCCGCGCGTTCGCACGCACCGTTGCTTCCGCCTGCGCGTCGAGCACCGAGTCGCTCGTGAACGCGTACGAGCACCTCCAGGCCGGCCTCGCCGATGTGGTCATCGCCGGCGGCACCGAGTCGGCCATCCACCCGATCACCATCGCCTCGTTCGCCTCCATGCAGGCGCTGTCGCGCCGCAACGACGACCCCGCGACGGCCTCCCGCCCCTACAGCGTCGACCGCGACGGGTTCGTGATGGGCGAGGGCGCCGCCAGCCTGGTGCTGGAGACCGAGGAGCACGCGCTCGCGCGCGGCGCGCACATCTACGCCGAGATCGTGGGCGGCGGCGTGACCGCCGACTCGTACCACATCACCGCCAACGACCCGGAGGGACGTGGCGCCAGCCGTGCCGTCCACCTCGCCCTCGCGCAGGCGGGCGCGAGCCCGGACGAGGTCACCCACATCAACGCGCACGCGACCAGCACGCCGGTCGGCGACCCGTCGGAGTACGTGGCGCTGCGCGAGGTGTTCGGGGACCGCATCCACGACATCCCCGTCTCGGCGACCAAGGCCTCCACCGGCCACCTGCTCGGCGGCACCGGTGCCCTGGAGGCGGTGTTCACCATCCTGGCGCTGCGCGACCGCGTCGCCCCGCCGACCATCAACATCACCGAGATGGACCCGGCGATCCCGCTCAAGGTCTCCGGCACCCCGCAGCCGCTCGGCGACGGCCCGCAGCTGGCGATCAGCAACTCGTTCGGCTTCGGCGGCCACAACGCCGTCGTCGCGATCCGCTCGGTCTGACCAGCCACCACGTACGAAAGGGAGGAGTTTACGGCCGTCCCGGCCGTGAACTCCTCCCTTTCTCGCGTCCGGCCGGCGTGTCACGTGCAAAGTCCTCCCTTCTTGACCGTGTCAGGAAGGGAGGAAATCCGTGGCCGCGGGCCCCGAAACGCGAGTATGGGAGGAGTGGGGGGGGGGCCGGGGCCGCCGCCCCCCCCCCGCCACTCGCCCCCCGGCGCGGGGCGGGGGGGGGCGCCCGCCGCCGGGCCC
>NZ_JBQCGZ010000057.1:0-18002 GCF_051955155.1 Leifsonia sp. | reverse complement strand
CGGCCGCCAAAAGCCGCCCGGCCGTCGCCCGGGGGCCCGGGCCCCCCGCCGGGGCACCGTTCCCTCCCCTCCGCACCGACGAACACTCAGCAAGCACGCTTACGCTTGCAGCATCTCGGGCGATCCGCCCACATCCTCGGCTGGGAAGTCGTCGCACCAGCGGAGGAAGCATGACCGCATCCACACTCGGCCCCGTCCTGCGGACCCGCCCTCGCTCGGAGAGCCGCGTTCCGGTCACGAGCACGTACAACGAGCTTCTCGGACGCGTGCGAGGCGAGGGCCTCCTCGAACGGCGTCGCGGCTTCTACGTCATGATGTTCGCCGCGCTGACCGCTGGGCTCCTCGGCGCGGCCGCCGGATTCGTGCTGCTGGGCGATTCCTGGTTCCAGCTGCTCATCGCCGCGGCGCTCGGCCTGATCTTCACGCAGTTCGCCTTCCTCGGCCACGAGGCTTCGCACCGCCAGGTGTTCGCCTCCGGCCCCGTCAACGATCGCGCCGGGCGGCTCATCGCGACCTGGCTGGTGGGCATGAGCTACCACTGGTGGATGACGAAGCACACCCGCCACCATGCCAACCCGAACACCGAGGGCAAAGACCCCGACATCGCGTTCGACACGATCTCGTTCACGGTCGAGGACGCCGCGCGGCAGCGCGGCCTGCTCGCCGCGATCACCCGACGGCAGGGCTACCTGTTCTTCCCGCTCCTGCTGCTGGAAGGGGTGAATCTGCACGTCACCTCCATCCGGTCGCTGTTCGCCCGCGGGCCGGTCGAACGCCGCGCCTCGGAGCTCGTCGCCATCGGGCTGCGGCTCTCGCTGTTCGTGTCGATCGTGTTCCTGATGCTGCCCGTCGGCATGGCCTTCGCGTTCCTCGGCGTGCAGCTCGCCGTCTTCGGCGTCTACATGGGAGCCTCGTTCGCGCCCAATCACAAGGGGATGCCGCTGCTGCCTGCCGGCTCCCGGGTCGACTTCCTGAACAAGCAGGTGCTGACCTCCCGTAACATCCGCGGCGGCTGGACGATGAGCGTGCTCATGGGCGGGCTCAACCACCAGATCGAGCACCACCTGTTCCCCAGCATGCCCCGGCCGCACCTGCGCCGCGCCCGCGAACTGGTGCGCGCGCACTGCGCCGCCCACGACATCCCCTACACCGAGACCGGCCTCGTCAACTCGTACCGGATCGTCATCCGCTACCTGAACCGGGTCGGGCTGGCCGCACGCGACCCGTTCGACTGCCCGCCGGCCGCCCGCTTCCGCCGCGCCTGAGCTCAGACCGGCGCGTGGCTGAGCAGACCGACGAGAGGCGTGGCCACGACGCTCCCCCCCTGGCGCCGCGGCCACGCGTGACCGGTGGTCGACTCCGGTCATCCCCCGTTCAGATCACCGACCAGCCCGCATCGCTCTCCGCCCTCGGCCACCAGGCGGAGGGCGGTCGCCTTGCCGATACCGGACCCGGCGCCCGTCAGCTCGCCGGGCCGGCGGAGATGGGCACCTTGGTCGGCGCCGGCAGCGCCGCGAACGGCACCTCGACCCTCAGCACGCCCTTGTCGAACCGGGCGGCGATCTTGCCCTGGTCGCTCTGCTGCGGCAGGGCGATGCGCCGGTAGAAGCTCTGGCTGGACTCGCGGACGACGTACTTCTTGCCCTTGTCCTCCTCTTTCTCGTGCTTCTCCGCCTGGATGACCAGGGCGCCCTCGTCGATGTCGACGGAGATGTCGCTCTCGTCGAAGTCGGGGAGGTGGACCTCCACGATCAGTTCCTTGTCGTCCTTGGTGTAGATATCGGTTGTCGGCAGCTTCGCCTGACGCAGGCCGTACACCCCGTCCTCGAAGAACTCCCGCTGCAGCCGGCTGAGCTCGGCGAACGGGTCGAAGCGGACCAGATTGCGTGCCATGACGGTGTCCTCTCTCATCGGATGATCGTTCTCGACGCGGAAACGGTACGGCGGCACACGGCCAGGGGGTGGGCCGAAGGTCCCGCGCGGGTGCGCGGCAGGACCTTCGGCCCGCCCGTCGGGCGCCCGCGCGCGCAGCATGGCGGCCATGAACAGCAACGACGCACCGCGAACCGCGGAACAGAGGACCACCATCCCGAGCACCGGCCCTGGCCGGAGGAGACGGGTTCCGGCGGCTCTCATCGCCGGGCTCGCGGCAGCCGCCTGCGCGACCGCGGCGCGCGGCGCCGCTCCCGCGAGCGCGGCTCCCGCGAGCGCGGCGGAGGCGCCACGAGCGACCGCGACCACCGGCACCTGCCCCCCGTTCGATCTCGGCGTGCTGCCCGGCGGCACGATGAGCGAGGCGTACGACATCAACCTGTTCGACGTGAGCGTCGGCGTCTCCACCGCCGCGTTCGAGCCACGGTACTTCCGGGCCGCACGCTGGAGCCCGGGCGGCCGGGCGACCGACCTGGGGACGCTTCCCGGAGGCAACGCGAGCACGGCGAGGTCCATCGATGCGCTCGGCTTCGTCGCCGGCGACTCGAACGCCGGCACCGGCGATGGCGTCTCGGCGACGCGCGCCGTCGTCTGGGACCCACTCGGCCGCATCCACCAGCTGGCCGTTCCCCCGGACACCACCTCGAGCACCGCGAGCCGGGTCGGCCCGACCGCGATCGTCATCGGGCGGGCGGACGCGCCGGCGCACAGGTACGCTCTGCGCTGGAACGCGTTCGGGAGGCTGACCGTTCTCCCCGATCTCCCGGGGACGGCCGGGAGCGTCGCCAACGCCCTCAACGCCGCTGGCGTGGTCGTCGGCGCCTCCGTCGTCGGGGCGGCGCGCTCACCGGGGGTCGCGGTGCGTTGGAGCACGACCGGCCGCCTGCAGGTGCTCGACGCGCCTGTCGGGGCCACCAGCAGCGTCGCCACCGGCGTCAACGACTCCGGCACCGCGGTCGGTACGGCGAGCTTCGCAGGCGAGGAGACGCGTGCCGTCCGCTGGGACAGCCGAGGCCATGTCCACAGCCTCGGGACGCTCCCGGGCGGCGACCGCAGCACTGCGTCCGCCGTCAACGGGCGCGGCACCGTCATCGGCGCATCGAACTCGACCCCGGGCGGTCCCCTGGTCGCGGTGATGTGGGACAGCTTCGGTCGCATCATCCCGCTGGCGACGCTGGGCGCCGGATCCACGGTCGTCGACATCAACGAACGCGGCTACATGGCCGGTTATGTCCAGCCCACAGACGCGGTGCTCCCCGTGGCCGCCCGGTGGTCGCCGTCCGGCGCGCTGACCAGGCTCGGGGTGTTCGCGGGAGGCGACGAGGACGGGATCGGGACAGCGATCGCGCCGGACAACACGGTCGCGGGCTACGCGTCCGACCCGAACGAGGACAACCACGCCGTGCTCTGGAAGCCGGCGGGCTGCGGGAGGTGAGCGCACCGCACGCGGACCGGGCGGTGCGCGCTCACGCGTCGCTCGTCTCCGCGTGCGCGCCCGGCTTCTTCTCCGGACGCACCACCAGCACCGGGCAGGAGGCCTGCGTCGTGCAGTACAGGCTCACCGAGCCGAGGAACGGGGACGCCAGCTCGCTCAGGCCCCTGCTGCCGACGACCAGGAGATCCGCGTCGCGCGAAGCCTCGACGAGGACCTTGCCCGCGTGGCCGGACTCGGCGCGTGCGGTGACCCATTCCGGGCGGACGTCGCCGAACTCGGCGCGGAGGGCGTCGTCGAGGACGCCCGCCGCGACCACCTTCGGCGCGCGCTCGGGATCGGGGAAGTAGGCGTCGTACATCGTCGTCGACGGCTGCCAGGCCGTCACCACCACGAGCCGCGCCTGCAGGGCGTCGGCGAGCCGGGCAGCCTCGTGCAGCGCGCGGCGGGACGCCTCCGAGCCGTCCACCCCGCAGACGATCGGCGGCGACACCATCCTGGAACGTTCCATGTCGGTTCCCTCCTCCGCCGCCGACTCTTCCGTGCGGGCGCGCCCCCGCGCAAGGCACAAGGTCCCGGAGTGCGAGCGGGACCAACGACCCTAGTGCCGGCGAGAGCGCGCGCGGATCCTGGTCCCGTCGGAACGACGCCCGCCTCCCGGCGGCCGTCTCGAGGTCAGGGGGATCCCGCGATGAACATCCGCTCTCACATGCTCCGGGTCGCGGCCGCGGCCGCGATCGCCGGCTTCGTCGTGCTCGGCGCCGGAGGCGCCGCCGGCTCGGCGCGCGCGCAGGCAGGCGGTAGCGGCCCGCACTTCTACAGCGGGGTCGCGGTCGATGTCGCCGACCAGGTGACGGGAGACGTGTACGCCGCGGCGCAGAACCTGACCATCAGCGGCGATGTCACCGGCGACGTCATCGCCGCCGCGCAGACCATCACCATCAGCGGCCGGGTCGACGGGAACATCCGACTCGCCGGGCAGGACGTCACGATCACGGGAGACGTCGCCCGCAGCGGGACGGTCTTCGCCGGGAACCTGGTCGTCGACGGCCGGGGCGCGATCGGCGAGGACGTAGTGGCGACGGCGAGCGCGATCCGCGTCGACGGCACCGTCGGCCGGGACCTCGTCGTCAGCACGAACGCGCTGCGGATCGACGGCACGGTCGGCGGCGACGTGACCTACTCCGGAGAACGCGCGGCGCAGATCTCCGCGGGCGCGGTGGACGGCACGGTGCGGCACATCGAGCCGCAGCGGCCTGCTCCGGCTGCATTCGCGCCGTGGGCGGCCGCGCTCGGCTGGTTCCTCGGTCTGCTCTACGCGCTCGTCGGCCTCAGCCTGATCACCGTCGCCGCCGGGCTGCTGATCCCGCGCGTGCTCCACGGGGTCACCGACCGGCTGCTGCCGTCCCCCTGGCGCGCGCTCCTCGTCGGCTTCGTCGCCGCGATCGTCGTCCCGGTCGGGCTGCTCGTCCTGCTCGTGACGGTGGTCGGCGCGCCGCTCGCGCTCGCCGGGCTCCTGGTGTGGGTCGTGCTGACCCTCGCGACATTCCTCGTCGGCGCCCACTACCTCGGTCGGCTGATGCTGCGCGGTGCGCACCATCCGGTGCTGCTCACCTTCGTCGGCGGCCTGGTCTTGATCGTCGGTTTGCAGATCCCGCTGCTCAACATCCCGGTCTGGCTGGCGATGGTGTTCTTCGGCCTGGGCGCCGAGCTGCTGGCGCTGCACGCGAACGCGCCCTGGCGCACGCGCGCCGAGCCGCCGAACGCGGCTCCGGTCGTCGGCGACAGGGTGGCGGGCCCTTCGGCCCTGGCGACGGCGGCGGCCGACGGCGAGGCTCGGAGCCGAGGATCGGAGGAGCCATGACGCGCTGGATCCGCATCGTCCTGGCCGTGCTCGCCACGTTCATCGGCATCACGGCGATCGCCGGGGCCATCGCCCTGATCATCGGGGCGGCCACAGCGACATCCGGGGGTGCGGTGCCAGACGCCGCCTATCTCGGCGGGAGCCCGTTCACGTCGTACATCATCCCCGGGCTCGTGCTCGCCGTCGTCGTCGGCGGCACCCACCTGCTCGCCGCGCTGCTCGTCGGCCGCGGCTCGCGCGGCGGCCCCGCCGCGACCGCTGTCGCCGCGTTCGGGCTGCTGATCTGGATCTTCGTCCAGATGATGTTCATCCCGTTCAGCGTCCTGCAGGCCGTCTACTTCGCCGCCGGACTGGCCGAGCTCGGGTTCGTGCTGCTGGGGCTGGGACTGTTCCGCCGGGGGCGGGTCGTGGCCCCGTGAGCGCGACGCTGCGCTTCCTGGGGGCGACGGACACCGTCACCGGGTCCCGCAACCTCGTCGAATCCGGCGGCCGCCGCGTCCTCGTCGACTGCGGTCTCTTCCAGGGCTACAAGCTGCTGCGCGAGCGCAACCGGCGGCCGTTCCCCGTCGACCCGGCGAGCATCGACGCGGTGGTCGTCACCCACGCCCACCTCGACCACACCGGCTATCTGCCGGCACTGGTCCGCGACGGGTTCCGCGGTCGCATCCACGCCACGGAGGGCACGGCGGAGCTCAGCTCGCTGATCCTGCCGGACAGCGGGCGCCTGCTGGAGGAGCAGGCCGCGTTCGCCGACCGGCACCACGCCTCCCGGCACTCCCCTCCGCTTCCGCTCTACACGGAGCGGGACGCGCACGCCGCGCTGGAGCGGTTCCAGCCGCATCCCTTCGACGAGGAGCTGTCGATCGCCGGGATGACCGCGCGGTTCGTGCCCGCCGGGCACATCCTCGGCGCCGCGCAGGTGCAGCTGCGGACAGACGGGACGCGGCTGCACTTCACCGGCGACCTGGGGCGGCCGGACGACGCGTTGATGCGGCCGCCACGGCCGCTGGAGGAGACGGACGTGCTGGTCTGCGAGTCGACGTACGGCGACCGGAGCCACCCGGAGACGGACGCGGAGGCGCGGCTCGGGACGATCATCCGCGACGTGTGCCGGCACGGCGGCGTCGTCCTGCTCCCCGCCTTCGCCGTCGGCCGCGCGGAGACGCTGCTGCTGCACCTGAGCCGGCTGCGCGCCCGGCACGAGATCCCCGATGTGCCCGTCTTCCTGAACAGCCCGATGGCCGTCAACGCCGCGGAGATCTACGCGCGCCATCCCGACGAGCACCGCATCGCAGCCGCCGAGTTCGAGGCGATGTACCGGCTCGCGACGCTGGTGCGCACCGTCGACGACTCGAAACTGCTCAACCTGCGCGGCGGACCGGCGGTCATCATCTCCGCCAGCGGGATGCTGGAGGGCGGACGCGTGCTGCACCACATCACCGCGTACGGCGGCGATCCGCACAACGCGATCGTGCTCACCGGGTTCCAGGCCGGCGGCACCCGCGGGGATGCGCTCCAGCGCGGCGAGCGGAGCCTGCGGATCTACGGGCGCGACGTCCCCATCCGCGCCCGCGTGCACACTCTCGACATGCTCTCCGCGCACGCGGACGCTGCCCAGATCATCGACTGGCTGCGCACGGCGCCGACGCCGCCGCGAGCGGTCTACCTGACGCACGGGGAACCGCACGCGGCCGACGCGCTGCGGACCCGGATCCGGCGCACCCTGGGCTGGGAAGCCAGGGTCCCGGAATACGACGAGACGGTCGCCCTGCCGTCGGCCGTCAGCTCGCCCGCGGCGACCGGGCGGTGAACCGCGCCGCGCGCCGCGCCACCCGGTGCGGGTACGCGCGGCGGCGGACCACGGGCGCCCTCGGCGCGCTGAGCCGGGCGTAATACCAGACCTTGGCGGTCTCGACGAGGACCAGGTAGAGGACGACCAGCGCGACCAGCGCGAGGAAGAACGCGGCGGGCAGCGGGGTGAACCCCAGCAGCCCGGACACCGGCGAGTACGGCAGCCACGCGCCGACGGCGACCACCGCGAGGACCGAGACGGTCAGCGGCAGCGACGCCCTGCTGCGCAGGAACGGGACGCGGCGGGTGCGGACGGCGAAGACGATGAGCGTCTGCGTCGCGATCGACTCGATGAACCAGCCGGACCGGAACTCGGGCGCGGCGGCCTGGAACACCACCAGCATCAGACCGAACGTCGCGAAATCGAACAGCGAGCTGATCGGCCCGAACAGCAGCATGAACCGGCGGATCGCGCCGATGTCCCAGTGCGACGGCGCCCGCAGCTGCTCGGCGTCGACGTGATCGGAGGGGATGGCCAGCTGGCTGGAGTCGTACAGCAGGTTGTTCAGCAGGATCTGGCCGGGGAGCATCGGCAGGAACGGCAGGATCACCGACGCGATGGACGCGCTGAACATGTTGCCGAAGTTGCTGGAGGTGCCCATCAGGACGTACTTGATCGTGTTCGCGAAGATCCGGCGCCCCTCCGTCACGCCGTCGGCGAGCACTTCCAGATCCTTGTCGAGCAGGAGCACGTCGGCAGCGTCCTTCGCGACATCGACGGCGGAGTCGACCGAGATGCCGATGTCGGCACGGTGCAGCGCGAGGGCGTCGTTGACGCCGTCGCCCATGAAGCCGACGGCGCGGCCCTTCTGGCGGAGCGCGCGGACGATGCGCGCCTTCTGCTCGGGGGAGACGCGGGCGAACACGGTCGCCGCGCGTGCGGCCTCCGCGAGCTGCTCGTCGTCCAGCGCGTCGACGCGATCCCCGGTCAGGGTGCCGTCCGCCGGCATCCCGAGCTGCGCGCATACCCGCTCCGCGACCACCGCACTGTCGCCGGTGGCGATCTTCACGGCGACGCCGAGGTCGGCCAGCCGCCGCAGCGATGCCTGCGCGTCCGGTTTCACGCCGTCGACGAAGGCGAGGTAGCCGCGCAGCGTGAGCCCCGTCTCGTCGGACGGCGTGAGGGCGGCCAGGCCGGCCGCCGGGCGGGTGGCGATGGCGATGACGCGCGCGCCCTGTGCGTACAGTGTGTCCAGCGTTGCCTGAGCGGACGGATCCGCATCGGTGCACAGCGGCAGCACGGACTCGGGTGCGCCCTTGACGACCACGATCGGGGCGGAGCCGGTGGCGGCGACGAGAGCGCCCGCCATCCTGCGCTCGTGGTCGAACGGCACGGCGTCGAGCCGCCGATACGCGGACACGGGGGCGTCCGCCGCGCCCGCGCTCGCCCAGAGCGCCGCGTCGAGCGCATTCAGACCGACGGTCTGCGGGGCCGCGGGGTCGACATCGGTGGCCAGCAGGCCAAGGAGCAGCACCTCGCCGGCATCGACGCCGTCCAGCGGCACGGGACGGTCGAACACGATCCTGCCCGTGGTCAGCGTCCCGGTCTTGTCTGTCACGAGGAGGTCGAGGTCGCCGAGGTCCTCGATGCAGACCATCCGCTTCACCAGCACGCGGCGTCTGGCGAGCGCGCGCGAGCCGGCGGCGAGGCTGGTGCTGACGACGGCGGGAAGCAGCTGCGGTGTGATGCCCACGGCGATCGCGAGCGAGAACAGCAGCGACTCGATCAGCGGCCTGCCCAGAAGCAGGGCCGCGACGAAGATCAGCGTCGTGAGGATGAGCGCCACCAGCAGCAGGAACGTCGAGAATCGGCCGAGCCCGCGCTGGAACTCGGTCTGGGGCTCCTGTGCCGCCAGCCCGACCGCGATCCGGCCGAACTCGGTCCCGGCCCCCGTGGCGACGACGACCCCGACGCCGCCGCCCGCGTGCACCACCGTGCCCATCAGCGCGCACGAGGCGAGGTCGCCGACCCCGGAGCCGGCCGGGACCGGCGCGACGGCCTTCGCCGCCGCGCGCGCCTCGCCGGTGACGATGCTCTCGTCGCACTCCAGACCGGAGACCTCCAGCAGTCGCAGGTCGGCCGGCACGACCGTCCCGACGGTGAGCACCACGAGGTCGCCTGGCACCAGTTCGGTCACGTCGACGCTGCGCCGCACACCGGCACGGACGACGACCACCGTGTGCCGGAGCCGATCGTGCAGCGCGTCCGCCGCGCGCTCGGCGCGGAACTCGTTGACGAATCCCAGCCCGACGCTCACGGCGAGGATCACCGCGATGATGACCGCCTCCGTCGCCTGGCCGACGAACGCGGAGATCACCGCGGTCGCGAACAGCAGGATCAGGATGGGGCTGCGCACCTGGCGGGCGAGCACCCGCCAGGGGTGGGCGCGATGGCCTCGCACCGCGTTCGGCCCGACCGTCGCCAGCCGCTCGGCCGCCTCCGCATCGTCCAGGCCTGTCTCGGACCCGCGGACGGCGGCGAGGACCGCCTCCGGATCCTGGCAGGCGGCCGCCTGGACCGGGCTGGGCGCCGGCGCGCCGACGGCGGTCGCGGCCGCGCTCACGCGGACCCGCGGTGCTCGCGCGCGACCACGACGGGGACGCGCACGTTCAGCAGGACGTCGTGTGCGACGGAGCCGAGCATGAGGCGCTCGGCGCTGCGGCGGTCGTGTGTGCCCACGACGAGCATTCTGCGGCCTTCCGCCGCCGCGACCAAGCCCCGCGCCGGTGAGGCCTCGACGACGTCCGCGCTGACGGCGATCGACGGGTGCGCAGCGCGGGCGGACTCCGCCGCCTCGGCCACGATGCGCTGCCTGCGGTCGCCCAGGGACACCTCCGGCACGAGGCCGGCGAGCAACGGGTTGGCGGCGTACCCGACGCAGACGATCCGGAGCGGCTCCCCCAGCGCGTCCGCTTCGTCTGCCGCGAACGCCACGGCCGCCTCGGACGGCGCCTGGCCGTCGACCCCGACGACGACGCCCGCGGCCGCCGTTCCCCCGCGCTCCCAGCCGTGCGGGACGACGGCGACGGAGCAGGCCGCGGCGGCCGCGGTGCGCACCTGCAGGGAGCCGGAGAAGCGCCGCTCGCGTTCGCGCTCGGAACCGACCCTGCTCCCGAGGACGAGCAAGCCCGCCCCGCGCGACGCCTCCGTCAGCTCGGCGCCGACGTGCCCATACCGGTAGCCGGTCGTGATCTGCGGTGGCCGGTCTCCGATGCCGGAACCCCGCGCCGTCGCGCCGGCAGTGGACGACACGCGCCCGGCGATGCGCGCCGCTGCCTCCTGTTCCGCCGCCAGCACCCCCTCGGCCGCACGCACCAGGTCGTCCATCGGCTCGTCGAGCCGGTCCCCCCAGGACCGTTCGATGACGTACACCAGCTCCAGGTCGGTTCCGTCGCGCATCGCGCGCTCTACCGCCCAGGTGAGCGCGGAGCGGTGCTCCGGCTCGCCGTCGACACCGACCAGGATGGCGCCCGTCATCGTCTCCTCCAGCCGCTCGAACTGCCTTCATCCTGGCCGCTCGGCGGTCCCGGGCGCGGGTCGAAAGTCCCGTGTGACCTTCGACCCTGCCCGCCGGCTGCGGCGGCGGGCAGGGTGGCGCCATGAGCGACACCGCACCCGCCGCGCGCGCGGCAATCGTCTACGAATCCATGTTCGGGAACACCCGCAGGGTGGCCGAGGCCATCGCGGACGGGCTGCGCGACGGCGCCGCTGTGACGGTGCTGCGGGTCTCGGACGCTCCGGAGAGCATGCAGGACGTCGACCTCCTGCTGGTCGGAGCGCCGACGCACGCGCACGGGCTCAGCCGGCCGGCCAGCCGGGCCGAGGCGGCGGCCTGGGGAGACGACCCCGGGCGCTCCCTCACCCTCGAGCCGGAGGCGGAGGGCATCGGCGTCCGGGAGTGGCTGGAGACCTGCGGCGAGCCACCGGCACGCTTCGCCGCGTTCGACACCCGCGCCGACATGCCGGAGCTGTTCACAGGCTCCGCGGCGAAGGGCATCGACAAGCGCCTGCGCCGGCTCGGCGCACACCGGCTGCTCGCCACGCACAGCTTCCTGGTCGACAAGGCCAGTGTGCTGCTCCCCGGTCAGCTGGACGACGCCACGGCCTGGGGCCGGGAGATCGCGGCGGCGCTGCGCACCGGCGCGGCCGGCTGAGGCACGAGGACCCTGCTGCAGCAGCCCTCGGCGTCCTCAGTGGATCACGAGCACCGGGCAGTCGGCGTGCTCGACGACGGAGCGGGACACCGAGCCGAGCAGCAGACCGGTGAAGCCGCCGAGGCCGCGGCTGCCGACGATGAGCATCTCGGCGTCTTCGGCCTCGGCGATCAGCTGCCGGGCCGCGGAACCGGAGCGCACGACCGACGAGTACCAGCTCGGCGCCTGCTCGCCGAAGACCTCGTGGGCCGCTTCCCGCGCGATCGCGTGCGCGTCCCGCTCGGGGTCCCAGCCACCCATCGCGTAGCCCGGCCACGAGGGCGGGAACTCCCACACCGTGACGCCGACCAGGCTGCAGCCGAGCCGCTCCGCCATCCGCGCGCCGCGGCGCAGCGCGGCGAGCGACTCCGCCGATCCGTCGATGCCGACGACGATGCGGCCGCCGGGGTGGATGCGGTCGTCGGTCTCCGGGGTGTCGGTCATGCTCGCCCTGCCTTCCCTGCCGTTCACCAGCGCTCCGGCTCGGCCTCGCGGCGGAACCGCCTCCCGGTCATCCGGTCGATGTCGATGTGCACGTAACGGTACTTCAGAGTCGGGATCCACGGAACCAGCGGCAGCGCGTCCGCCTCGTCGATCTCCGCCTGGTGGTCGAGCTGGCGGGCGCGGCCGTGCGCGACGACGCTCCAGGCCTCGTCGTCGGTCCAGCCGTCCGTCTCGAACGCGACCGTGTCGTGCACGGTGAGCTCCAGCAGCTTGGTGCCCGGCGCCGTCCGGATCAGGATGCTCGCGCCGTCCGAATAGAAGTTGACCGGATAGATGTCCGGCTCGCCGCCCACGGCTGTCGCGAGCCGGCCGACGGTCGCGCCTTTCAGGATCTCGCGGCACTCGTCACGGTCCAGAACGCGGACCGGGTCATCCGATGACATAGGTCTCTCCTTCCGCCGGCGACTCCTCCGCCGCCGCTCCAGGGTCACTGCCGGCCTCCGCGGCAGGTGCGTGCACGACGATCGTCGGCGACGAGAGGTTGAGCAGCACGTCGTAAGCGACGGCGCCAAGGCTCCCGAGCTGCGCCGTCGCCCGGCGCGAGTCGCCGATCACCAGCACCTCGGCGCTGCGGGCGAGCTCGTTGAGCGCGGCGCCCGCCGGCCGGCGCACGACGCGGCTGCGGATCACGATGTCGCGCTGCCTGCCCCTCGCCCGCGCGACGGCCGCCGCGAGGATCCCGCGCGCCTCGTCCTCGCGGCGCGATTGCAGCTCGGCGGGCTCGCCGCCGTCCGCGCCGCCCAGCACGCGCGACTCCGTCGATCGCACGGCGGTCAGCTCGCAGTGGTGGTCGCAGGCCAGATCGGCGGCCAGGTCGACCGCGACGCCGCCCGCGGCGGTGTCGTCGACGCCGACGACGACACCCTTCCGCATCCGCGACGCGACCTCGGGGATGACGGCGACCGGACCGACGGCGAGATTGGCCAGCTGGAGGCTGCGGGAGCCGAACGCCCGGCCGTAGTGGAAGCCGGTCTTGTGGGTTCCGACCACGATCATCGTCTCGGCGTCGCTGAAGGATGCCAGCTCCGCCATCGGGCTTCCCGACCGGACGACACCGTCGATGCCGACCTCCGGTGCCAGGGACCGGGCGTAGCCGAGGTCGTCGTCCAGTCGCGCCCTGGCGTCCTGGTCGACCTCGTCGATGAGCAGTGTGCCCACCGAGCCCCATTCGTCGTCGGCGACATGGACGAGAGTCACGCCGATGTCGCCGCCCCGGGCCCTGGCGACGGCCCAGCGGATCGCAGCACGGGACGGGACCGAACCATCCACTCCGACGACGTACCTGCGGATCTCCATGGACGACACCTCCGCCAGCAGTCTGACGGCCGGCGCGGGACGCGAGGGGGCCATTGGTCCCACGGGACCTTCGGCCCGCCCGCGGGCGGCCGCGGGCGTTTGACTCGATCGGAACGGAACCGGACGATCGGGACGCGGAGGTCGAGCGATGAAGGCGTGGCGGACGACAGGCACGGTCGGCGGCCTCCTGCTGACCACCCGGCCGGCGCCGGAACCCGCGGCCGACGAGGTGCTGATCGGAGTGGAGGTGTGCGGTATCTGCCGCACCGACCTGCACGTGATCGACCAGGAGATCCCCCCGCACCGGCCAACGGTCACTCCCGGTCACCAGGTGGTCGGCACCGTCACGGCGATCGGCTCCGCGGTCGACACCGTGGCGCCGGGCGACCGCGTCGGCGTCGCATGGCTCCGCCGCACCTGCGGCGCCTGCGCCTACTGCCGCAGGGGCGCGGAGAACCTGTGCGAGCGCTCCGAGTACACCGGCTGGGATGCGGACGGCGGCTTCGCCGAGGTGCTGGCGGCTCCCGCCGCCTATGTCTATCCGATCGCAGCCGGCGCGGATGCTCTCGAGACCGCGCCCCTGCTCTGCGCCGGCATCATCGGCTACCGCGCTCTGACCCGCGCACAGCTGCCGCCGGGCGGCACCCTCGGGATCTACGGGTTCGGCTCGAGCGCGCACGTGACCGCCCAACTCGCCATGGCCGGAGGAGCGCGGGTGTTCGCGATGACCCGCGGCGAGCGCAACCGGGCGCTCGCCCGCGAACTCGGTCTCGCCTTCGTCGGCGGCGAGCAGGAAGCGCCGCCCGAGCCGCTGGACGCCGCGATCGTCTTCGCTCCGGCGGGCGGGCTCGTCCCGGTCGCCCTCCGCGCCACCGCAGGCGGAGGGACCGTCGTACTCGCCGGCATCGAGATGTCCGACATTCCGTCGCTCGGCTACACGGAGTCGCTGTTCCGCGAACGCGACCTGCGCACCGTGACCGCCAACACCAGGGAGGACGGCGCGCGCTTCCTCGCGCTCGCCGCCAACCTGCAGCTGCGCCCCACCGTGACGGCCGTGCCGTTCGACGGGCTGGCCGGCGCGATCGACGACCTGCGACAGGGCAGGACCAGCGGCTCGCTGGTGCTGCGCGTCGCCTGAGGAGAAGGGACGGGCGATGCCCGCACGAACGGTGGTCTGCTGGAACGGCTCCGAGGCAGCGGAGGCGGCGCTCGCGTGGGCGCTGCGCCGGTTCCGGGCATCGGGCGCGGCGATCGCGATCGTCGACGTCGTCGAGTACGCGCTCTACCTGGGCGACAGCGCAGCACTCGATCGGGCCCGCTCCCAGGAGCAGGATCGGCTCGACGCGCGCACGGGCGAGCTCGACGGCTCGGATCCCGGCGCGGTGGTCTCCGCTGAGCTGCTTGTCGGCGACCCGCTCGAACTGCTGACGGCGCGGGCCGACGGCGAGACCCTGCTGGTGGTCGGCACCCGGCACCGGATCGGCCCGCGGGTGCGCTACGGCTGGTCCCTGGGATCGCGGCTGGCAACGGCCGCCGCCGGCGCGGTGGCCGTCGTCCCCGTCGAGGAGGACGAAGCGGCGGCCGAGCGGCAGGGGGTGGTCGTCGGCGTCGACGGGTCGGAGACCGGCCGACGGGCGCTCGCGTTCGCCGCAGCGGAGGCCGAGAAGCTCGGCGCGTCCCTGACGATCGTGCACTGCTGGGTCGCTCCCTTGGCGGAGCAGCCGTTGGTGGTCCCGGACGACGAGTTCGTCACCTCCCAGGAGAGCGAGCGCAGGGAAATGCTCGACGACCACGAGCGCACGGTGCGCGACGCCCATCCCGGTCTCGCCGTGCACAGCGTGCTGCTGCGGCAGAACCCGATCTCCGGGCTGCGGCTCGAGTCCGAGCACGCCGCGATGCTCGTCGTCGGCAGCAGGGGGCTGACCGGCTGGAAGCGCACCTGGCTGGGCTCGGTCTCGCACGGGCTCATCCTCGACCTCGCCGCCCCCACGATCGTCGTCGGCGACGGAACGGTGGTGCCGGCCGCCCGCGCACGAGTTACACTCGGCGCGTGACGGCGAGCGCTCTGAGAGCGCTCCACCGCCGCCGTTGCGGTCGCTGCCCCTGCCGAGAGGAGGCCCGCCATTCCCGATGACGAGCCGATCACGTTCCCCGACGCCCCGCGCGCCGAGCTGGACGACGCGCTCGGCCAGCTTGTCGAGCAGGCCAGGCGGGTGCTCGACACCCAGGGGCGGTTGCGTTCGCTGGTTCGGGCGAACCGGGCAGTCGTCTCGCACCTGGAGCTGCCCGTCGTCCTGCGGACGATCGTCCAGGCAGCCGTCGACCTGGTCGGTGCGCGCTACGGCGCCCTCGGCGTCATCGCCGAAGGCGGGGGCCTGGAACAGTTCATCCACGTGGGGATGGCGGACGGCGACGTCGAACGGATCGGGCACCTTCCGGAGGGGCACGGACTGCTCGGCGCGCTCATCGACGACCCGCGGCCGATCCGGATCGACTCCATCGCCGGCGACCCCCGCTCCTCCGGCTTCCCGGACGGGCACCCGCCGATGACCGCCTTCCTGGGGGTGCCGATCACCGTGCGCGATGCCGTCTACGGCAACCTCTACCTCACCGACCCCGCGGCGAGGGGCTTCACCGAGGACGATGAGCAGCTCGTCAAGGCGCTGGCGGCGAACGCCGGCTTCGCCATCGACAACGCCCGGCTGTACGCGGAGACGGTCGCCCGCCAGGCCTGGAGCGCCGCCGCGGCCGAGCTGACCGCCAGCATCCTCGGCAGCGACGGCCCGCGAGCGCACGAAGAGATCGCGACCAGGGTGGCCGCGCTCGTCAATGCCTCGGCCGCGTTCGTGGTGCGAGGCGGCGAGCATGCCAGCCGCTTCCGGGTTCTGGGCAGGAGCGGGACGGAGCCGGAGCCGGACGAGATCGCGATCGACGACGACCGGGTGCGCAGTGCCGTCGAGGGCTTCCAGCCGACCCGGCTCGAGGAGCTGACCGGCGTCCCTGCCGACGGCGACTCCGGCCCGGCCCTCGTGGTCCCGTTCGACGGCGGAAGCGGCGAACCGGAGGTGCTGGTCGCCCTGCGGCGGCGCGGCGACCGGCCGTTCTCCGCATTCGAGCTGGAACGCACGGTCGCCTTCTCGCGGCAGGCCGCCCTCGCCATCGAGCTCGCCGCCGCCCGGGCCGACCGGGAGCGCGTCGTGCTGCTGGAGGACCGGGCACGCATCGCCCGCGATCTGCACGACCACGTCATCCAGCAGCTGTTCGGAGCCGGGCTGGAACTGCAGAGCATCCAGTCCGCACTGGGCCCGGGGGCGCTGGCGGAGCGCGTCGATGCGACCGTCGCCTCGCTGGACGACTCCATCGCGCAGATCCGCACCGCGATCTTCGCACTGTCCCGGCAGCAGGGCGCGACGGGGAGCCTCCGGCACCGGCTGCTCGACATCGTCCAGGAGGTCGGCGGAGCGCTCCCGGCCCCGGCGACCGTCTCGTTCACCGGACCCGTCGACGTCGTGTCCGACCCGGAGCTCGCGGACGACATCGCCGCGTTCGTCCGGGAGGGCCTGACCAACGTGATCCGGCACGCGCACGCCGGGACCGCGAACGTGGACGTGGCCGCGTCGGCCGACCTGGTGACCGTCGAGGTGCGCGACGACGGCGACGGCATGGGCGCGAGCACACGACGCAGCGGCCTCCGGAACCTTCGCGAGCGGGCCGAACGCCGGGCCGGAGTGCTCGAGGTCGAGTCGTCCACGCGCGGCACCCGGCTGCGCCTGGCGCTGCCGACCGGCGCTGCTGCTGCACCGGAACCGGGGAGCACGCGATGACCGCCGCGCCGATCCGGGTCTTCCTCGCCGACGACCACGAGATCGTCCGCCGCGGGATCGCCGCGCTGGTCGACGGGCAGGAGGACATGGAGGTGGTGGGGGAAGCGGAGACCGCAGCGCGGGCCAGGGCACGCATCCTGGCCGTCCGGCCCGTTGTCGCCGTGCTCGACGTGCGCCTCCCCGACGGCAGCGGGATCGACGTCTGCCGTGCCGTGAAACAGGCCGACCCCGGCATCCGCTGCCTGATGCTCACCGCGTACGACGACGAGGACGCTCTGCGCAGCGCGGTCATCGCCGGTGCGGACGGCTACGTCGTGAAAGACATCCGCGCGAGCACCCTCCTGGACGACATCCGCTCGGCGTTCCGCGGGGCACGGCTGATCGACCCGCGCATCGCGGAGCGGGTCACCGCCACGATGCGCGAGCCGGCGGACGACCCGCGGTTCGCCTCGCTCGGCCTGCGCGAGCGCCAGGTGCTCGCGCTGATCGCCGACGGCCGCACGAACCGGCAGATCGCGGAGAACCTCGGCCTCGCCGAGAAGACGGTGAAGAACTACGTCAGCTCGCTGCTGGCCAAGCTCGGCCTCCAGCGGAGGACGCAGGCGGCCGTCCTGCACCTCGAGCACCGCGGACGCGGCTGAGCAGGCACGGGACGATCGGCCCTTGCCGCGGAGCCTCCATCCGGCGCCCAATGGAGGGATGAGAGATCACACCGCAGCATCCCGGATGGGGATGCACGACATCGCACCGTCCGGCCGCGCCATCGTCGTGGCCGTCGTCGCCTGGAGCCTCGCCTGGAAGGGCGCGTCGCTCTGGCGCGCCGCCAGGAACGGCAGCAAGCCGTGGTTCGTCACGCTGCTGCTCACCAACACCCGCGGCGCGCTCGACGCCGTCTACCTGTTCGGCGTCGACCGGCGCCGGCGCCGGGACGAGCTGGAGGAGCTCGCGATCCTGGAGCTCACGGGCGAGCCGGAGCAGCGCGGGCACGACCAGGAAACGTGAGCCGGAGCTAGACCGGCAGCGTCTGGCGCGCGAGGTAGGCGACGCACGTCGCCGGTGTCGTGGTGACATCCAGCAGGAAGTCGGAGAGCAGGGTCAGCTCGCG
>NZ_JBQCGZ010000056.1:0-8307 GCF_051955155.1 Leifsonia sp. | reverse complement strand
GTCGAAGGCCGTCTGACCCCAGCGCAGGAACTGGTAGCGCTCACCGTTGCGCTCGTACTCGATGTCGGTGTTGCGCTCGAGCGCGTCCGGCTGACCGAAGAGGTCGGCGATGACGGAGTGGTCGATGACCATCTCGGCGGGCGCCAGCGGGTTGATCTTGTTCGGGTCGCCGCCGAGCGAGGAGACCGCCTCGCGCATGGTGGCGAGGTCGACGATGCAGGGGACGCCGGTGAAGTCCTGCATGATCACGCGGGCCGGCGTGAACTGGATCTCGGTGTTCGGCTCGGCCGTCGGGTCCCAGCCGCCGAGGGCGCGGATGTGGTCCGCGGTGATGTTGGCGCCGTCTTCGGTGCGCAGCAGGTTCTCCAGCAGCACCTTGAGGCTGAAGGGCAGCTTCTTGTACCCGTCGACGGTGTCGATCCGGAAGATCCCGTAGTCCTTCGATCCGACGGTCAGGGTGCTCTTCGCACCGAAACTATTTACAGCTGACACTGTGCCCTCTCCTTCGTCGGCAGGGGATGCCCCTCAAGCCGTGTCCATCTTTGTCGTGCGTCGAAGCGTGTTTCCAGCAAGGTAAGCCTAAGTCGTCAGCTCGGGAAAATATCTTGACGTCGAGATAAATCTAGCACGCTCAGAGCCGATCGAACACCAGAGCGCGCCGCCGCGCGAAGCGGTAGAACAGCTCGATGCCCGCCGAGCCGACCGCGCCCACCGCGATCCCCCACAGCAGCGCGAGATCCGGCTTCAGGTGCATCTCGAAGAACATCGAGGTGACAGGGAGGACGCAGACCAGGACGAACGCGGCAGCGACCCCGCCGAGCAGCCCCCAGCGCCACGGCGTCAGCGGGCGGGTCAGCACGCACAGGATCCAGAGCGAGACGCAGAACAGCGCGAGCGTGGTCACGCTGCGCGCCTCGTGCAGCGGGATGCTGCGGTACAGCGGAGCGTAGGCGACGACGGCGGTCAGCCCCGCGATCACGCCGGTCGGGATGGAGTACTTCAGGATGCGCGGCAGCACGCCCGGCGTGTAGATCCGCTTGTTCGGCGCGAGCGCGAGGAAGAACGAGGGGATGCCGATCGCGAGCGTCGACACCAGCGTCAGCTGGCGCGGCAGGAACGGGAACGGCCAGAGCACGGCGGCGCTCACCAGCGCGAGCAGGATTCCGTAGACGGTCTTCGCGAGGAAGATGTTGGACACCCGCTCGACGTTCGCGATCACGCGCCGCCCGGAGGCCAGCACGTTCGGGAGCCGGTCGAACCGGTTGTCGAGCAGCACCAGGCGGGACACCGCCTTGGTCGCGGCGGTCGCCGTCCCCATCGCGATGCCGAGGCTGGCGTCCTTGATGGCCATCGCGTCGTTCACGCCGTCGCCGGTCATCGCGACCGTGCGTCCGGCGTCCTTGAGCAGCCCGACGGCCGTCCGCTTCTGCTCCGGGCTCACGCGGCCGAAGATGTTCGCGGTCTCGAGCGCGTCCGCCAGCTCCTGGTCCGAGTGCAGCGTGGAGGCGTCGACGGCCTCCCCTTCCAGGTTCAGGGCGCGCGCGACCGCCTCGACGGTCACCGGATTGTCGCCGGACATCACGACGACGCGCACCGCCTGCTCGCCGAAGTAGCCGAGCGTCTCCGCTGCCTCCGGCCGCAGGGTCTCCCCCAGCACCACGAGCAGCGCCGGCTCGACGGCGACGCCGGTCAGCGGCACGTGCGTGCCCTGCGGCAGCGGGTCGATGGCACGCGCGAGCGCGAGCGTCCGCCGTCCCGTCGCCGCGATCGCTGTCGCGCGGGCGAGCTCCTCCTCGTGCCCGGCGAGCACGCGCTCCGGCGCGCCGAGCACCCACGAGCTCTCCGCGCCGTCCACGTGCATGACCAGCCCGCTGTACTTGGTGGCCGAGCTGAACGGGATGCGCCGCGACACCCGGAACCGGTCGCTGGTGAACCGGGTGGAGAGGATGCCCGAGGTCGCGTTGCCGGTGTCGTCCGCGCCGAACGCGGCCAGCGCCGTCTCGGCGAGCTCCTCCGGAACAGCGGAACCGAGCCGCTCGGTGCGCTCCAGCGTCAGCTCGCCCGTCGTCAGCGTCCCGGTCTTGTCCAGGCACAGCACGTCGACACGGGCCAGCACCTCCACGGCCGCGAGCTCCTGCACGAGCACCTTGCGCGCCGCGAGCTGGATGGCGGCGACCCCGAACGCGAGGCTCGTCAGCAGCACCAGCCCCTCCGGGATCATGCCGACCACCGCCGCGACCGCGTCCAGCAGCGCCCGCCGCCAGCGCGTGTCGACGAACAGCTCGCTCCAGCCGCCGTAGGCGAGCACCCGCCCGATCAGGGTGATCAGGATGACCGGCCCGAGGATCCAGGACAGGTAGACCAGGATGCGGTTGGTGGCGTCCCGCAGCTCGGAGTGGACGAGCGAGTGCCGGCGGATCTCGCTGGTCAGCCTGCTCGCGTACGAGTCGGCGCCGACCGCGGTGACCACCGCATACCCGGTCCCCGTCGCCACGTGCGACCCGGAGAGCAGCGGGGCACCGGCGTCCTTGAACACCGGGTCCGACTCCCCCGTGAGCAGCGACTCGTCGAGCGAGAGCCCCGTGCTCTCGGCGACGACGGCGTCGGCTGGCACCTGGTCGCCCGGCCGCAGCACGAGGAGATCGTCGAGCACCACCTGCTCCAGCGGCACGGTCACGACCACGCCGTCGCGCCGCACCCGGCTCTCCGGGGCAGCGAGCAGCGCCGCCCTGTCCAGCACCCGCTTGGCGCGCAGCTCCTGCACGATGCCGATCAGGGCGTTGACGACGACGACGCCGAAGAAGAAGCCGTCGCGCAGGTCCCCCAGCAGCACCACGACCACGAAGCACGCGGTCAGGATGCCGTTGAACAGCGTGAAGATGTTCTCGCGCAGGATGTCGCGGACCGACCGCGAGGTGGGCTGGCGCTGGCTGTTGGATCTGCCGTCCGCGACGCGCTCGGCCACCTCGGACGCGGTCAGCCCCTCCCGCCTCCGCGCGTCGAGCATCCCCTCCCCCTTCCGATCCCCGTTACGCGGCGGTCTTCGCCGGCGGTTTCTGCGGGAACTGCCCCTTCACCACGAACCAGGTGATGAGCAGGAGCGGGGCGTACAGCGGCACGCCCATCAGGAGCTTGGTGAGCGCGAGCGCGCTCGTCGCCTCCGGGGTGTGCGCCAGATACAGAGGCACCTGCACCAGCAGCCGCGCCGCGAAGAGCAGGAACCAGAGGAAGGTGAGCGCCTGCATCACCCGGAACTTCGACTTCACCGTGCGCCAGGCCAGGCCGTCGCCCATCAGGTAGCCGGCGGCGAGGCCGATGAGCGGCCAGCGCACCAGGATGGAGATCAGCAGCGCGGCGCCGTAGGCGGCGTTCGTCCAGATCCCCAGCAGGAAGTTGTCCTCGCCGCGCCCGGTGATCAGGGCGAGGATCGCCGAGACGCCGACGCCGATCAGCCCGGCCATCGCCTGCGTGACGGGCGTCTTGCCGACGATGCGGACCACCGTGAAGATCACGGCGACCGCGACCGAGAGCCCGATCGAGAGCGGGACGTTCTGAGTGAACGTGAAGAGGATGAGGAAGACGAGACCGGGAAGGATCGTCTCCAGCAGCCCGCGCACGCCGCCGAGCGCCGCCAGCAGCGCATGCCCGGTCGACTCGTCACCCTCCGGCAGCTGGCCGATGCCGGACTTGCGCGCGGCCCGCGCGATCGACTCGCCGAGCGTCGCCGCGAGCTGCTCGTCCTTCTCCGGCCCGGCCGGCTGGTGGTTCTCGGTCACGTGCTGCCTTAAAGAGAGGAGTAGCCGGCGTCCGGGCCCGTGCTCGGAGCGGCCGGCATGCGCAGCGGGATGAGGTCGCGCGGCGGCATCGGGACGGAGCCGCGCACCACGACGATGCTGCGGAACAGGTCCTCGACCAGCGCGGCGGCCTCCGGCTTCACGGCGGCGTCGCCCGCGATCACCCCGCGCAGGAACCAGCGCGGCCCGTCGACGCCGACGAAGCGCGCGACGCGGGTCTCGCCCGGCGCGCCCTGCGGCGCCGCGACCGGGATCTCGGCGACGAGCTCGGGACCGAACACGCCGTCGCGCTCGCTCACGCGCCCGCCCTGGCGCTGTACCTGCTCGGCGATCTGGCCGCGGATCTCGTGCCACAGCCCGGTCGAGCGGGGGGCGGCGAACGGCTGCACCTGCAGCGTCGAGTTCGCGTAGTCCAGGCCGACGGCGACGACGCGCTGCGACTCCTCCTCCACCTCCAGGCGCAGGTGCAGGCCCTCGCGCGGGAGGATCTTCACCCCGCCGAGGTCGACATAGGGACGGACCGGGTTGGCCTCGCTCTCGTCGAGCGGGCCCTCGGTCGCGCGGTCCTCCGGCGCGGACTTCTCCGCGTCGAGCGGCTGCTCGAGCTCGCCGGGGGTGTCGCTGCTGTCGGTCAAGCGTGTTCTCCTGCCTGGGTCACGGTGTAGCCGGACGAGCCGAATCCCGCTGTTCCGCGGTGGCTGTCCGGCAGGGTGTCGACGGGGATGAACTCCGCGCGTGCGATCGGCATGACGATCAGCTGCGCGATCCGGTCGCCGACGGCGATATCGTACGGCATCGACCTGTCGGTGTTCAGAACCGTCACCCGGATCTCGCCGCGGTATCCCGCATCCACCGTGCCCGGCGCGTTCACGATCGTGATGCCGTGCCGCATCGCCAGACCGCTGCGCGGCACGACGAACGCCGCGTACCCCTCCGGCAGCGCGATCGAGACGCCGGTCGGGACGGTGTACCGCTCGCCGGGGCCGAGCGTGACGGCCTCCGCCGCGCAGAGATCGGCGCCGGCGTCGCCCGGGTGAGCGTAGGCGGGAAGGTGCTCGGAGATGATCGGGACGTCGACGGTATCGGTCACGTGTCGAGGGTAGTGCAGAAGTCTGATCGAATAGGGGGTGTGAACAACAACCTGACCGGCGAGCTGTACCGGGAGCGCCTGTGGGCGACCCCGTGGCTCTTCATCTCCACCCTGCTCGTCATCCCCGCCGTGATGCTGGTCTTCGCGCCCATCAACTTCACCGTCGGCGTCGTGCTGGCGATCGTGTTCTACGCCGCCATCGTCGTTGCGCTGATCGTGTCTGCGCCGACCATCCGGGTCACGGGCACGGAGTTCTCCGCCGGCCACGCCCGCATCCCGCTGGAGTTCATCGGCGAGCCGCAGGCCTTCACGGGCGACGCGGCGACGCTCGAGCGGGGTCAGCGGCTGGACGCGCGCGCCTGGCTGCTCATCCGCGGCTGGGTCAAGTCGGTCGTGAAGATCCCGGTGCTGGACGTGGACGACCCGGCGCCCTACTGGCTCGTATCGACAAGAAACCCGGACCGATTGGTCCGGGTTCTCGATGAGGCTCGACTCGCGTCGTAGCGTGCGCGTCGCTCAGGCGGCGCACTCCACGCAGATCGGCCCGAGCTTGGTCTCGTGGTCGATCTGCGAGCGGTGCTTCACCAGGAAGCAATTCACGCAGGTGAACTCGTCCGCCTGGGGAGGCAGCACGACGACGTCCAGGTCGAGATCCGACAGGTCCGCTCCCGGCAGCTCGTAGCCACCGGGGTTGTCCGCGTCCTCAACGTCGACGACACCGGACATCTTGTCCGGAACTCGCTCCTTGAGGGCCTCGATCGACTCGGAGTCGTCCTCGGTCTTCCGCGGTGCGTCGTAATCCGTTGCCATGCCCATCCACTTCTCGTCGTAACGGCCGATTCTCGCAATCGGCGGCCATAGTTTGCATCAATCGCAGTCGAATAGCAAAACCACGCAGGAGCCTCTCAGCGATTGCTCGGTTCTCAACTTCCGGCACGCCCGAGGTATTCCCGGAAAACCCCCCATTCCCGTGGCATCCTGGCCCAGAACGAACGCGAGCTCGGAAGGCATCCACATGCAGGATTTGAAGGTCATCGGGGTCGAGAACGGTGCGATCGTCGCCGTCGGCGACGACGGTGAGCGGTTCCGCATCGCCGTCGACGACACGCTGCAGTCGCGGGTCCGCCAGGCGCGCCAGCAGGCGTCCACCGAGGCGCCCAAGCTGTCACCGCGCGAGGTGCAGGCGCACATCCGCTCCGGCATGTCCGCCGAGGACGTCGCCGCCGTCACCGGGGCGCCCCTGGAGTACGTCCAGCGCTTCGAGGGACCCATCGTCGCCGAGCGCGAGCACATCGTCGCGAGCGCGCTGAGCGTCCCCGTCCACACCGCCGTCGAGGTCGACCCGATGGGCGAGGGCGACACGTTCGGTTCCGTCATCCGCGAACGGCTCGCCTCGCTCGGCGTCTCCGGCGAGCGCTGGGCGAGCTGGAAGGACAGCGAGACCGGCTGGATCGTCAAGCTGGAGTTCACCGCCGACGAGATCGAGCACGACGCCCGCTGGACCTACGACGCCCGCAAGCATTCGCTCGCGCCGCTGAACTCCGAGGCGACGACGCTCTCGCAGGCCGGCGAGCTGCGCGGCGGTGCGCTCATCCCCCGGCTGCGCGCCGTGCTGCCGCACGAGGGCGAGCCGGACACCTCCCGCTTCGACAGCGGGGCGTTCACGTTCCCCGCTCCCCCGACCGACCTGCTCGGTCCGGAGATCACCCAGCCGCTGGAGCCGCTCGTCCCCGGACGCGCCTCCAACTCCATCGCGGTCTCCGCGATCAAGCGCGCCGACGACGACACCCCGCGCGACCTGCACCAGACCGCCGACCTGCTGGAGGCGCTGCGCCGCCGCCGGGGCGAGCGCGAGCAGGCCGGCTTCGAGGAGCGTCCACCGCTGGAGCCGCCGCTGCAGACCAGCGCGTTCGACGAGCAGCCGATGCTGCTCGACCCGACGCCCCCGGCGCCCGCGCCGTTCCGGATCGTCGAGGAGTCGATCACGGTGATCGAGGAGCTGCCGGCCCCGGGCGCGCAGACCCCGGCCGCGCCGTCGGCCCCGTCCGCTCCATCTGCTCCGTCCGCGCCCGCGCAGGACTCCGCTCCGTCCGGCCGCAAGAAGGGCCGTGCGGCGATGCCGAGCTGGGACGAGATCGTCTTCGGCGCCCGCACCGACGACGACCTCGCCTGATCTCTGCCCCTCGCGGGTGAAGAGGGTCAGGCGGCGCCGAAGCGGAGCAGGGGGACGCGCGTCTCCTCGGGTGTGAGCGAGCCGTGCTGGCCGATCATGCTGCGGCCGGTGCGCTGCGGGTCGCGGTCGTCGTAGTACGCGATGCGCTTGCGCGCCCCCACCAGCACGTCCCCGATCCGCGGCGCGACGCCCGGATCCACGGAGGGACCGAACCAGCCCGCCTCGACGGCGTCTGCCCTGGTCGCCACCCAGGCCCGGTCGCCCTCGCTGTCGCGCCAGCGAGACGCGACGGCGTCGGCGGCGCCGTCCTCGGTATAGAGGTGCAGCATCCGCGGCTCCCCCGCGACCTCGTGCACCCCGTCGAGGAGCTCCGGGGCGCCGTCGTAGAGCACGTGACCGGTCTCGGGGACGTCGACGATGCCGTGGTCGGCCGTCAGCAGTACGGCGCGGCGCGGCCCCAGCCGGCGCGCGAGCCCGGCGACGAGAGCGTCGATCGTCTCCAGCGCGGTCGTCCACTCCGGTGACTCCCAGCCGCGCGCGTGCGCGAGCTGGTCGAGCTCCGCGACATAGAGGTACGCCAGCCCGGGGCCCGGCGTCGCGAGCCAGCGCTCCGCGACCGCGAAGCGGTCGGCCGGCGTCCGGCCGCCGACGAACTCGGCGCCGCGCAGGGCCGCCGCGGTGAACCCGGAGCCCGCGTACTTCGGCAGCCCGATCGCGATCGAGGGGATGCCCGCTTCGGCCGCCCGCTCGAACACGGTCTGCGACCGCTGCCAGGTCGCCGGGTCCATCAGCTCGTCCCAGCCGCTCAGCTGGTTGGTCAGCCGGCCCGCCGCGTCCCGCACCCGGTAGCCGACCATCCCGTGCTCGCCCGGCGTGGTCCCGGTGGTGAGCGTCGTGAGGGCGGCCGCCGTCGTCGTCGGGAAGCCGGAGTCGATGGTCGTCGCCTTCGACAGCGCGGGCGCGAGCGTCCGCGCGTGCCCTCCCCTGGCGCGCAGGGCGGCGGCGCCGAGCCCGTCGACCACGACCACCACGACTTTGTCCAGCCGCGGCAGACCGAAGTCGTTCACCGAGCCGCTCAGGGCCGCCAGGGAACTCGGCAGAACCGTGGCGAGGCTCGCTCTGGTCGTGAACGCGGCCGGTAGCATGGGGGACATCCGGCCCAGTCTGACACAGCCGGACGGGACGGCGCCGTCGGGCCCGCACCCCCAGACCGCCATCACCAAAAACAGCACCACCACACCCGCCCGCCC
>NZ_JBQCGZ010000055.1:0-11432 GCF_051955155.1 Leifsonia sp. | reverse complement strand
CCCGTGTCCCTGCTCACCCGCTGCGCCCGCACCCTGCTCCACGCCGCCCGGCCGGCCGTCGCGCGAGCGCACGGGACGCGCGGCCGGCGCCGGCGCCCCGCGCACCGCGCCCGGCGCTCGATCGCCGTCGTGCTCGCCGGGGGCCTCGCCGCCGGCGCGGTCGCGCTCGGCCCGGCCATCCAGTCGAGCGAGCCCGCCCAGGCGGCACTGCCCACGGTGAACCTGGGCAGCATGCGGGCGCTGCTGCCCCCGTCGGCCCTGACCGGCCGGACGGATTCCGGCAACTCCGTCGACTGCCTCTACCGCGGGACCGGGGTCTGGGCGTACGCCAACCAATGGTCCCGGCAGGGCCACGGCAACGTCATGCCGGAGAACCAGTGCAAGGCGGGCGAGATCCGACAGTCGCGCGTCCACCTCACCCCGGGAACGGCCACCAGCGCGACTGTCGGAACGCCCTTCGTCGTCGCGGCGATCAGCCACCGCAACAACCCGACCGCCTACCCGGGCGGGACGGGCTCGATCTACATCTCCGGGACCGCGCGGGTCGACATCCCCGGCGTGACGGCCGCGCTCGACATCCCCTGGGAGCTGCACGAGACCCCCGACAACCTCTACTACGCGGCGTGCCCGACCGACCCGTTTCAACACCGCGAAATGCCCCGACCGGCTCTCGTTCCCGGCGGGAATCGAGCGCTCGTTCAGCGTCGGCCCTGTGCCGTACACCTTCCGCGTGATCCACTCGCAGATCGCCGCCACCGGGGTCCTGAACGGCGGATTCGACAACGGCGGCGGCACCGGTCCGCCCGACCTCCTGCTCACCGAGAACACCCCGTGCCCCGCGCCCTCCGGGACCCGAGTGCTCTCGAACGTGACCCCGGAGGACAAGGTCACGAAGATCTGCATCTACGCGGAGATCGTGCAGGAGCGGACGCTGAGGGTGGCGAAACAGGCGACCCCGCAGGACGGCACGAGCTTCCCCTTCACGTCGTCGAGCGACCGTGCGGGATCGCCGTGGGGGGCCCAGTCCTTCTCGCTCACGTCGGGCCAGAGCCGCTCGCAGCCCGTTCAGGCGGGGGAGACGGTGCGCATCCAGGAAGGAGCACTGCCCGCGGACTGGGTGCTGAGCAGCATCGTCTGCCGGGACGGCACGGGCGGCACGAGCGTCGGCGCCGAGTACGACGTCGCCAACCGTTCGGTGCGGTTGGCGGAGGTTCCGGTCGCGTCCTCGAGCGAGGCGCTCACGATCACGTGCACCTTCCTGAACGAGAAGGCCGAGCCGGAACCGCAGGAGCGGACGCTGCGGGTTCTGAAGCAGACGGCGTCCCCTGCCGACGGCATGAGCTTCCTGTTCCGGTCGTCCAGCGACCGCGCCGGTTCCCCGTGGGGGACGAACCAGGCGTTCTGGCTGGGCGCCGGTCAGAGTCGCGGTCCGGAGGCCGTGCGGCCGGGCGAGACGGTGGAGATCCAGGAACTCGCGCTTCCCACGGAATGGGAGCTCGCCAGCATCGTCTGCCGGGACGGTGTCGGCGCCACCGTGCCGGGGGTCGTGTACGACCTGGCGGCCGGGTCGGCGCGGCTGGAGAACATCCCGCCCGCGTCGTCCGACGCGGCGGCGCCGATCACGTGCACGTTCGTGAATCAGGAGGCGGCCCCGCCGCAGCCGCAGGAGCGGACGCTGACGGTGCGGAAGCAGACCGCCTCCGCCGCCGGCGGGCTCAGTTTCCCGTTCACCTCCTCGAGCGATCGGACCGGCTCGCCGTGGGCCACGAACCCGGCGTTCTGGCTGGGTGACGGCCAGAGCGTCGGCCCGCGGACGGTCGTGGTGGGCGAGACGATCGAGATCCACGAGGGCGCGGTGCCGGCCGAGTGGGAGCTGAGCAGCATCGACTGCCGCGACGGCGACGGCGTCGCCCTGCCGGGTGCCGTGTACGATCTCGCGTCGCGGTCGGTGCGCGTGGAGGTCGCGGCCGCGCAGTCCGCGACGGCGGCGGCGATCACCTGCACGTTCCTGAATGCGGAGCAGCGGCCGCAGGAGCGCACGCTGACCGTGAAGAAGCAGACGACGGCCGCGGCCGACGACGTGAGCTTCCGGTTCACCTCGTCGAGCGATCGCGCCGGGTCGCCGTGGGACACGACGAACTCGTTCTGGTTGGGCGATGGTCAGAGCCTCGGTCCGCGGACCGTCGTGGTGGGCGAGACGGTGGAGATCCGCGAGGTGTCGTTGCCCGAGGACTGGGTGCTGGCGGCGATCGACTGCCGCGATGGCGCCGGCATCCAGGTACCCGGTGCGGTGTACGACGAGGTGGACAGGTCGGTGCGATTGACGATCCCGGCCGCGCAATCCGCGCCGGCGATCGTCTGCACCTTCCTGAACAGGGAAGCGGACCCGAGCTGGACGCTGGCGAAGACCGCGACGATCGACGGCGTTCCCGGCGACGAGGCGATGCCCGGTGACACGATCGTCTACCGGGTCACCGCGACCGGCGTCACCGGGATCGTCACCGACGCCATGATCGTCGACGACCTCAGCGGCGTGCGCGCGTATGCCACGTTCTCCTACGCGACGCTGCGGGTGGACGGCGGAGCGCCGACGGTTGTCCCGCTGGTCGGAGCGACGCTGGCCGCCGGGCCGTTCACGCTCGCCGCCGGGCAGTCCGCGGTGCTGGAGTACCGCGTCGTGGTAGATGAGGACGCCTGGCTGATCACACTCGAGAACGAGGCGTTCGGCCTGGGGTCGGTGCCGCCGGAGGACTGTTCGGCGGACGATCGGTCGAGCCCGGACTGCAGGACGACGCACCGGACGCCGTCGCGGTTCTGGCTGCAGAAGCTCGGCTATGGCATCAACGGGAACGAACCGCTGCCGGTGGCGATCGACGGGGCGGTGTTCGAGGTCCGCGCGGACGACGGCGGCGCCCCGGGCGACCCGATCGACGCGCAACCGGCGTCCACCGGTGCTGCGGGACGGTTCGACGTGGCCGGGATCTGGCCCGGCAGCTACTGGTTGAGCGAGCTGAAAGCGCCGACGGGCCACGCCCTACTGGCCGAGCCCGTCCGGTTCACGGTCGCTGCCGACGGCACCCTGACGGTGTATGGGACACACCCCAATGTCGCGGTCGACGGCTCCGGCTTCGAGGTCTCGATCATCGACACCGCCGCCTACGTCCTACCGGAGACCGGCGGGCCAGGCACCTGGCTCTTCGCCGCGGGCGGTGCGGCGGCACTGGCAATCGCCCTCCTCGCCATCCTCCTGAGACGGCGTCGACCGTGAGTGCGCGACAGTCATGGAGTGCCAGGCACGGGCGCCCGGAGGACAGCCGGGGCGATCGCCGTGCCGACCCCGCGGCGACCGCGCAACGCGTCCGCGGGAGCACGGAGATCCGGGGATTCCGCTACGGAGCGGTGGATCCGGTCCCGAGACTGGTTGAGGTCGACGCCGGAGCTTTTCGGCGCTGATCAGTCAGTCATGAGGCTTTTGTGCCGGATCCGCATTCCTCTCGGAGTCCCGTGTCCTTGCTCACCCGCTGTGCCCGAGCCCTTCTCGCAGTCGTCCCGGCCGTCCTCGCCATTCGGGCCGTCGTCCGCACCGGACGCCCGGCCTGATCCCCGAACGCGCCGACACGACCGTGCGGCGTCCGATTGTCACGAAAGTAAAGGAGACCACCGTGACACGATCAACCTCCCGCCGCAGCTGGCGCATCCTCGGTGCGCTCGCTGCCGCGGCCGCGCTCGGCTTCGCCGCCGCAGCACCCGCCGCGGCTGCGCCGCTGCCCGACGCCGACCAGCTCGGCTCGCTCACGATCCACAAGTTCGAGACGCCGCCCGGCGGTCCGGGCGCGGAAGGGGACGGCACGCTGATCCCCGGATTCACCGGCACTCCGGTACCCGGGGTCGAGTTCATGGTGCAGCAGGTCGACCCGGCCACCTACGACCTCTCCACGAACGCGGGCTGGCAGGCGCTGACCAACCTCACTCCGGCGATCGCGGCCGCGGGGCCGTTCGGGCAGGAGGCGACCGTCACGACGGGCGCGGACGGCGTCGCCACCGCGGCAGATCTTCCGCTCGGCGTCTACCTCGTCACCGAGACCTCCTGGCCGGCCGGATTCGTGCCGGCGGAGCCGTTCCTGGTCACCATCCCGCTCACCGACCCGGTGAACCTGGACGACTGGCTCTACGACGTGCACGTCTACCCCAAGAACGCGGCCACCGAGGTGACCAAGACGGTCGAGGACTCCGACGCGTACGTGCTCGGCGACGCCGTCACCTGGACCATCCGCGGCTCAATCCCGCAGGTCGATGTGATCGACGGCTACCGCATCACCGACCAGCTCGACGACAAGCTGCAGTACGACGGGTCCACCGTCGAGCTGTCCAACGGCGTCGCGCTGACGGAAGGCACCGATTACACGCGCACCTTCGACGCGGCGACGAACACGCTCACGATCGACTTCACCGAGGCGGGTCGTGCCGTGCTGGTCGACAACAGCGACGCGCAGGTCGTCGTCACGCTCGAGACCACGGTCACTGCCGTCGGCGAGATCACCAACACCGCCGTGCTCTACCCGAACGAGGGCAGCTTCGACATCGAGCCCGGCGAGCCGGGCGGCCCGATCGTCACGCCGGAGGAGGAGACCAAGTGGGGCAACGTCAGCATCCGCAAGACGGACGCGCGTGACACCAGCGTGAACCTCCAGGGCGCTGTCTTCTCCGTCTACCTCACCGAGCAGGACGCGCGCGACGGCGTCAACGCCATCACCATCGGCGGCACCGACACCTGGACGACGGACGGCAACGGTGAGCTGACCATCTCCGGCCTGCGCTACAGCGGCTGGGCGGACGGCGCCGCGGTCGCTCCGGGCGACCCGGGCTACCAGAGCTACTGGCTGGTCGAGGTCGCGGCTCCCACCGGCTACGAGCTGCTGGCAGAGCCTGTCGAGGTCATCGTTGACGGCACCGACACGGTGGTCGACTACACCATCGAGAACTCGCCGCAGAACGGCGGTTTCACCCTGCCGCTGACCGGTGGCACGCTCGCCGAGTGGTTCCTCTACGGCGCCGGTGCCGCGCTGCTGGGCGGCGCTGCGCTGCTGATGGCACGCCGGGCGAAGCGGTCCAGCGTGCAGTAAGGCGACGGCGGTTCCGCGCCGCCCCAGCCGAGTGCGGGGAAGCCCACCTCCTCCAGGGCTTCCCCGCACTCCCGTCGTCGAAAGAAAGGGACCCCACCCGATGAGCACGACCCGCGTGCGCCCGGAACGCCCGACCCGCCCTCGCCGGGCCGCGGCCCCGCGCCGTTCCGTGATCGGCACGCTGGTCTTCCTGGTGCTCGGCGCTGTCGGTCTCGGGCTGCTGGTGTACCCCTCCGCCGCGACATGGTTCAGCGACCGCGCGCACGCCACCGAGATCGCGGGCTTCATCGACCGGCTGGACACGATCCCGGACGCGGAGAGCGAGGACATGCTCAGCCGGGCCGAAGCCTACAACCGTGCGATTCCGGAGATCCTGCTGACCGATCCGTACACCGCCGGCATCGAGGCGGAGCCGGGGACCGGCGCGTACGGGCGCTACCTGGAGGAGCTCCGGCTGCCCGACAGCGACGTCATGGCACGGCTCCGCATCCCCACGATCGACGTCGACCTTCCCGTCTACCACGGGACGGACGACGCCACGCTGGCCAAGGGCGTCGGCCACCTCTTCGGTACCTCGCTGCCCGTTGGTGGCGCCGGATCGCACGCGGTGCTGACCGGTCATTCCGGGTTCGTGGAGGCCACCCTGTTCGACCGGCTGCACGAACTGGCAGAGGGCGACCGCATCCTGGTCGATGTGGCGGGTGCGCACCACGCCTACGAGGTCACCGGGACGCGGACCGTACTGCCGACCGAGATCGAGACGCTGCGGATCGAGCCGGGCGAGGAGTTGCTCACGCTGGTCACCTGCACGCCGAAAGGCGTGAACACCCACCGGTTGCTGGTGCGGGCGGAGCGGGTGGACGATCCGCAGGAGACCGACGCTGGTCCGGCCTCGATCGGAGCGCCTGCGCCCGGCCCCGGCTTCCCCTGGTGGGCGGTGCTTTTCGTCGCGGGTGCGCTCGCGCTTGTCGCGATCCTCGTGCTCCCGTCCCTCCCCGCACTCCTCAAGCGCCGCCGACCCGCGCGGAGCTGAGCGACCCCGTCCGGTACGTCCGTCCCCGCTCGAACAGGGCGGTGACGTACCGAACGAGGACGGCCGCCGCGGGATGCGTTCAGCGCGGGTCCTGCGCGGGCTACGCGGCGTACATGATCCGGTGAGGAGATCCCTGGGTCAGCAGCGGTAGCGGGTCGTCCCGCCCATCCCGTTCGACTTCTGGCACCAGCCGTTGTTGTCGCCGCTGCCGACCCCCACGCTGCCGCCGAGGCCGCCGCCGACGGAGCCGCCGCCGGAGCCCCCGCTCGGCTGCTGCGGGACCGAGCCGTCGCTGTCGCCCGAGCCAGTGGAGCCGTCCGAATCCCCGCCGCGCGCCGCCTGCTCGGCGGCCGCCTGACGGGCGGCCTCCTCGGCCGCCGCTTCCTCCGCCTTCTTCCGCGCTGCCTCCTCGGCCCTCTTGCGCGCCGCCTCTGCCTCCGCGGCGAGACGGGTCCGCTCCTCGGCCTGGAAGTCGGCGAAGTCGCCGGTGAGGGCGGCGACCTCGCGGTCGAGCACTTCGGCCGCGGTGTTCGACGCTCTGGTCGCCGCCGTGATCGCGACGGCGGCCTCCCGGTCGGCGCAGGTCGTCGCCCGCTTCGCCTTCGCGAGCGCGTCGCGACCGGTGCTGACGGCGCCGATCAGGTCGGCGCCGCTCGGCCGGGCGGGTTTCGCGGCGACGGCGGCGACGCCGCCGGCGGCGGGAGACGCCTTCACCTCCGCCCGCGCCGGGCGGTTGGCGTACCGCGTGGTCTCCCAGCCCTCGGTGCCCGGCAGCGCGGTGCTCGCGACGGCGTCGAGCGCCGCCGCCGCCCGGGCGATGGAGGAGGAGACCGTCGCGAACGCCGCCGCGCTGTCCTTCAACGCGGCGGAGCACTGTCGGGCGGTCTCCGCCGCGACGGCGTTCGCCACGCTGATGGAGGCGACGGCCCCGCCCGCGACGACGATCGCGGCGGCGATCACGATGGCGATGCTGCGTTTCCGGCTCCGGCCCATCGGTGCACGGCTCATGACGGTTCTCTTCTCCCGGGTCTTCGCGCAGCGCGCAAGCGGCATCGTCGGCGACGCTGCGCCCGACGGAACGGTGCGGCGCACGACGGCGCCCCACCGGTACCTGTCGTCCGTGCGCCGCCGACCGTTAGCGCTCCGCGGTCACACGGGCCGGGATGCCAGCGACATGGCGGTGAGGATGAGCACCAGCGCGAGCAGCCAGACGAAGCCGATGGAGATCAGCGCGATCAGCATGACCGCGACGGCGAGTTCGATACTCCGCTCGAACAGCGGGCCCTCGCGCGACGCCCAGCGCACCGCGTACGCGCGCAGCATCATCCCGGACGTCGC
This sequence comes from Leifsonia sp., assembly GCF_051955155.1. Taxonomy (NCBI): domain Bacteria; kingdom Bacillati; phylum Actinomycetota; class Actinomycetes; order Micrococcales; family Microbacteriaceae; genus Leifsonia; species Leifsonia sp. The sequence goes on along the minus strand of NZ_JBQCGZ010000055.1, from coordinate 3,938 downwards.
GGACGGCAGCGCCATTGCGGTCCCGAGCCACGCGGTCACCCCGAATGCTCCGGTGAGTGCGTTGTACGGCAGCCACGCCAGTGCGAAGGAGACGGGGCCGATCACCCAGAGCGCGGCGGAGACGAACAGCTGGGCGTGGCCGGTCCACCAGACGCCGCGGGCGAATCGGGTCAGGCCGCCGGGCGGACGGCGCCGCCACCACCGGGTCGCCTGCGTCCGGCTCTGCGCCGCGAGCGGCATCGCATTGTCCGGCGCCAATCCGTCCCCCCCCGTCGACCGTCGGCTGAGGGGAGGCTAGCAGACGGCGCCGGGCGCCGGCCGCGCCGGTCATCCCCCGATCGTGAACTCGCCGACCCGGGTCGTCCCGTCCGCCTCGAAGACGGGGATCCGGTGCACGACGCCGCGATTCTCCTCCTGCCAGCGCAGCGCGTCCGCGGGCGAGGTGAAGCTCCGGGCGGCGGTGGCGCCGTCGGCGTCCTCGAGGTCGGTGCGGCGCACGTAGCCGTCGCGGCCGTTTGTCGCCGTGACCGCGACGAGGTCCGGTGCTCCGCGGTCGTTGATGGCGCCGTAGGACTGGCCGGACTCGTTCACACCCCACGCGGTCGTCTCCGAGGACGCGTACGCGGCGGTGAGCGTCCATCCCGCTCCGTCGCTCGTTGTCACCGTCACGCGGCCCCCGTGGATGGCCGAGCGCTCCAGGAAGTACGTCGTCGGCCGGCGGAAATCGTCCGTCCCTGCGCACGTGACGCCGGCGCCGTCGCCGAAGACGAACGTGCCGACCGAGAGACAGCGGAAGGAGAGCGTTGCTCCTGTCGCCTCCTTCGGCAGCGGACCGAGCTGCACGAATCCGGAGCCGGTGGACGTGACGGTCCGGGACTCCTGGAGCGGCGTGGTCACCTGCGCCCCGGGAGTCGCGAGGAGGCCTGTGGCTGCTGCTGCCGCCGTGCCGCCCACCACGACGCCGAGCGCGACACCGGCGCCGATCAGCACGTGCCGACGCGACCGCGACACCGGCGAGGAGCGGATGTGGTCGGTCATCCGGTCGCGGAACGCGTCCGCGTATTCGTCGCTCATCCGTGCGCTGCTCATGTCGTCCTGCCTTCGAGGTAGCCGGCCAGGCTGGTCTGGCCGAGGTCGCGCTGCAGCCGCGTGCGGATGCGGTGCAGCCGCGTCCGCGCGGCGCCCGGCCGGATGCCGAGGACGGCCGCGGCCTCGGCCACGGGGTGGTCCTCCAGTGCGACGAGCGCGAACAGCGCTGCGTCCGCGGGCGGCAGCGCGGCAAGCGCGGCCGCGAGCTCCGCATCCATCGTGAGGCCGCCGAGTGCGGTCTCCTCTGCGGACGGGTGGTCGTCGCTGTGCGGGAGCGCGTCGAGCAGGCGTCGGTGCCGCCGTCGCGACCGCTCCAGGTTGCGGCACACGTTGGTGACCGAGACCAGCAGCCAGGGCAGCACGGAGCCGTTCACGATGCGGACGGCGGAACGACGCCGCCACAACTCCAGGAACGCCGCGCCCGCGGCATCCTCGGCGTCGGCGCGGTTGCGCAGCAGCCCGTAGGCGTGACGGAACACGCGGTCGCGGTGCAGGTCGAAGATGCCGCCGAACGCGTCGGCATCGCCTTCGCCTGCGCGCGACCACAGCGCGGCCTCCGAGCGGTCAGCGTCCCCCATACCCTGCATTGTCCGGGACGCGGCCGGGCGTTACAGCGCCGCGGGGCGCGCGTGGCGTCGATCCGGCCGCGGGGCCGCGGCCGGATCGATCGTCACGGCCGGACGCCGAGGCCCACCCGGTCGACGCGGCGGTGGAAGCGCATCCCGGCGAGGCCGCCGAGGATGGCGCCGACCAGGCTCACGATCGCGACGGCGACCGCGGTGATGATGCCGGTCAGCGTCACGGTGCCCTCGTTCAGCGGGATGCGCGGGAAGCTGTTGAGGTTGCCGAGGATGTTGAACTGGGCGCCGAGGATCAGGCTGAGCACGGCGACGATGATCGCGATGATCACCGCCCACAGCCACACCGCGATGCCCTGCCGCGCGCCGTCGAAACGGGCCATCCTGCCCGCGACGTAGCCGCCGCAGAAGTAGGAGACGAACAGGATCACCACGAGCGCGATCGCGCCGACCAGGCCGACGGTCGCGGCGTTGCGGTTCGCCTGGTTCGCCGCCTCGTCGGCGCTGCCGGTGGCGCCGAGGCCGACTCCGGCGCCGATGGCCGCGACCAGGGCGGTCAGGACGACGGCCATGCCGGTCGCGGTCAGCCAGCCGAAGAACGCGGAGCCGAACTTCATGCCGCCGAACTCGCGGCGCTCCCGGTCCACGACGTCCGCGGCGACCGCGGGATCGACGGCGGCGGGTGCGACGGCGGGGTCGTCGGTGCGGGGAAGCGTGCGGGTGCGGTCGGTGACCGGGCGGTCGGCGACGGGGCGGCCATCGACCCCGCGGTCGGCCACCGGGTGGTCGGCCACCGGACGTGCGTCCGCCGGCCGGTCGTCGACCGTGCGTGCGTCCACCGGGCTGTCCAGCCGGTGCTCGGCGGCCGGGGTCCCCTGGACCGGGCGGCCGTCCACCGTGCGGCCGTCGTACGCGGGATCGCCTGCTGCTGGCGTTCTGTCGCTCATGTCGTCCCTCTTCCCTCTGTCCGCCGTGCGGGCGGGTCGGTTCGATCTGACGGGCAGCGTAGGCGGCGGCGGGAGGCGGGCCCAGACCGTTGCGCTGGCGCGTCACACGGAGTAGGCGCCCGTCGTGTCACCGCGAACGACGCCGGTCGTGCTTCTCCTCCGGATCGTCGCCGTCCCCGTCGTCCGACCGCTTCCGCAGCGCGGCGGCCTCCTCCACCAGCTTCTGCTCCTTCTCCACCGACTTCTCGCTGACGCGGGTGTCGCGCGGCGGCAGCTGGATGTCCTCCTCGGCGGCGATGCCCGCCTGCAGCTCGCGCCCGCGCTCGGTCTCGGCGTCCAGCTCCGCGCCGAACAGCAGCGCCAGGTTCGCGATCCACACCCAGAGCAGGAAGACGATCACCCCGGCGAGCGGACCGTAGGTCTTGGAATAGTTCGAGAACGTGGCGACGTACAGGCCGAACAGGAACGTGGCGACGGCGAGGATCAGGATCGCGACGATCGCGCCCATGCTGATCCAGCGGAACTTCGGCTGCTTGGCGTTCGGCGCCGCGTAGTACAGCACCGCGATGATGAGGACGACAACGATCAGCATCACCGGCCACTTCACGATCTCCCACACCGTCTGCGGGACGGTGCCGAGGCCGAGCGCGTCGCCGACGGCCCGGGTGACGGGACCGGAGATCACGAGCATCAGCGCCACGATGGCGACCAGCACGAGCGAGATCACGGTGACCAGCAGCTGCGCCGGCTTCAGCTTCCAGAACGGCCGGCCCTCGTCGAGGTCGTAGATGCGGTTCATCGCCCGTGAGAACGCGCCGATGTAGCCGGACGCCGACCAGATCGCGAGCACGATGCCGAGGACGAGCGCGACGCCGGAGGCCGGCGAGCTCGCAGCGTTCTCGAGCGGGCCCTTCAGCAGGGTCGCGGTGGAGCCGGGCGCCACCTCCTGCAGGATGCGCACGAGCGCGTCCGTCGCCGCCCTGCCCTGGCCGATCACGCCGAGCAGCGAGACCAGCGCGAGCAGCCCGGGGAACAGCGAGAGCACGGCGAAGTAGGTGAGCGCCGCCGCGAGGTCGGTGCACGTGTCCGTGCTGAACTCGCGGATGGTCCGCTTCAGGATCAGCTTCCAGGACGGGCGGTGCAGCTGCGGCGGGCTGTCCGGCTTGCGCGGGTCGTCGGGGGAGGGGGCGTCCGCGAGCCGTTCGCTCGCTTCGATGTCGCTCATGCTGTCGTTCCTTCGTGTTCGGTGCGGGCTTCGCGGACGGGGGGGGGGGGGGGCCGGGGCCCCCCCCCCCCCCCCCGGGGTGTGGTCAGCCGCGCGGCG
>NZ_JBQCGZ010000054.1:0-71926 GCF_051955155.1 Leifsonia sp. | reverse complement strand
GAACACCTTCGCGACGGCGCCTGTGTGCGTGCGGATCTGGGCGGTCAGCTGGTCGGTCTCGCGCTTGAGCTTCCAGTAGCGCTCGGCCCAGCGGGCGTGCGACTCGCGCTCGGGGCACGCGTGGCACGGGTGCTGCTTCATGCGGCGGCGCAGGTCGGAGAGCTGGCGCTGGCGGCGGTCGCGCTCCGCGCGCGACGCCGTGTTCGAGATGCCCTTGCGCTCGAGGTCGGTGAGCTCGCGGCGCAGCGTCGAGTACTCCGAGAAGTCGCCCAGGTGGCACTTCATCGAGTTCGCGTAGCCGTCGAGCGACTGCTGCTGCGACCGCACCTTCCGGGCGAGGTCGACGACGGCGCGGTCGGCCTGGAACTGCGCGAAGCTCGACTCGAGGATCTCGCGCGTGCGCTCGCGTCCGAACTGCTCGATGAGGTTGACCGCCATGTTGTACGTGGGCTTGAAGCTCGAGTTGAGCGGGTAGGTGCGCCTGCTCGCGAGCGACGCGACCGCCTGGGGGTCGAGCCCGTCGACCCACTGGATGACGGAGTGCCCCTCGACGTCGATGCCGCGGCGGCCAGCGCGACCCGTGAGCTGCGTGTACTCCCCCGGCGTGATGGGCACGCGCGCCTCGCCGTTGAATTTCTCCAGCATAGCCAGCACCACGGTGCGGGCCCGCATGTTGATGCCGAGCGCGAGCGTCTCGGTCGCGAAGACGACCTTGACCAGCTTGCGGCGGAACAGCTCCTCCACGACCTCCTTGAAGGCCGGCAGCATCCCGGCGTGGTGGGCGGCGACACCGCGCTCCAGGCCCTCCAGCCACTCCCAGTAGCCGAGCACCGCGAGGTCCTCGTCCAGCAGGGTGCGGCAGCGCTCCTCTACGATCGCGCGGATCTCGTCGCGCTCCTGCCGCTCGGTGAGCCGCACGCCCGCGCGCAGCACCTGCTTGACCGCGGCGTCGCAGCCGTTGCGGCTGAAGATGAAGAAGATGGCAGGCAGCAGGTTGCGCTCGTCGAGCAGCGCGACCAGCTCGGCCCGGTTCATCCGGAACGCGTCCGGACGGCCGCCCTTCGAGTGGTAGCGGCCGACGTCGCGCATCTGCCTGCTGCTGAGCACCCGGCCGCCGTAGCGGGCCATCTGCACCAGCTCCGGGTTCACCCGGTTGGTGGCGGCGAGGCCCGACGAGTCGAACAGGTCGATCAGCTTTGAGCGCATCAGGATGTGCTGCTCCAGCGGCACCGGCCGCTCCTCCGACACGATCACGTCGGTGTCGCCGCGGACGGCCTGCAGCCAGTCGCCGAACTCCTCGGCGTTGGAGACCGTTGCGCTGAGCGAGACCATCCGCACGGCTGGCGGCAGGTGGATGATGACCTCCTCCCACACGGCGCCGCGGAACCGGTCGGCCAGGTAGTGCACCTCGTCCATCACCACGTACGCGAGGTCGCCGAGCAGGTCGGAGTCGGCGTAGAGCATGTTGCGCAGCACCTCGGTCGTCATCACGACGATGCGCGCGTGCGAGTTGATGTTGGTGTCACCGGTGAGCAGCCCGACCGACTCCGGCCCGTACGCCTCCACGAATTCCTGGAACTTCTGGTTGCTCAGCGCCTTCATCGGCGTGGTGTAGAACACCTTCGCGTTCGCCTCGCGCATGGCGAGGAACACCGCGAACTCGGCCACGATCGTCTTGCCGGCCCCGGTGGGCGCCGCGACCAGGACGCTGCGGCCGTTCTCCAGGCTCGCGCAGGCCTCGCGCTGGAACGGGTCGAGGTCGAAGCGGAGCCCCGCGCGGAACGTCTCCAGCAGCGGCTGGCTGGCCCGCTGCCGTGACGCCGCGAACCGCTCGGACGGGGAGAGCTGCTGGTCGGTCACTCGACCACCTTATGCTCTCGTCCCGCTCGCGCTCAGGCGGCGAGCTCGGCCTCCAGCCGGTCCGCCGCCTTCGCCGCACGGCGGTCGTGGATCCAGGCGACGCCGTAGGCCGCGAAGTACAGCAGCACCATCGGGATGGCGAGCAGGAACATCGACAGCACGTCGGCCGCAGGCGTGGCGATCGCGGTGAACAGGGCGATCAGGATGAGCGCCCAGCGCCACGACGCGATGATCGACTTCGCGCTGAGCACGCCGACGAAGTTGAGCAGCACCAGGAAGACCGGGAGCACGAATGCGATGCCCACCGCGATCACGAGCTTCATGATGAAGTCGAAGTAGGTCTTCGCCGCGATGATCGCCGAGTCCTGCTCCGGAGCGAAGCTGGTGAGCAGGCTCACGATGTGCGGCACGAGCAGCCAGCCGGCGATGCCGCCGGCGATGAACAGCGGGACGGCCGTGAAGAAGAACCCGAAGGCGTACTTCAGCTCCCGCCGGGTGAGGGCGGGCACGAAGAACGCCCAGATCTGGTAGAGCCAGACCGGGCTGGAGATGATGGCGCCGATCGTGATCGCCATCTGCATCTTGAGGTCGAACGCGCCGGTGATGCTGTCGTAGTTCAGCATCGCCTCTCGGCCCTGCTGCTTGGCGATCTCGGTCACCGGACCGCGCATGGCGTCCATCACCGGACCGGCGATGAACCAGCCGATGATGGCGCCGGCGATCAGAGCCAGGGCGGAGCGGAAGAGGCGTTTGCGAAGCTCGATGAAGTGCTCGGCGAGCGTCATCCGTCCTTCGCGGTTCTTGCCTCGCTTTGTCGAGGCCACCGGTTCAGGAATTCGGCTTGGACTCGGTCGAGTCGCTGGCGGCGGGCGTCGACGAGGAGGCGGAGGGGCCGGCGTCGGTGGCGCCCTTCTGGTCCTTGTCGTCGTCCTTCTTCATCTCGTCGACCTCGCCCTTGAAGATGCGCATCGACTGGCCGATGCTGCGCGCGAGCGCGGGAAGCTTCGGCGCACCGAAGAGAAGCAGGATGATGGCGAGGATGATGAGCAGGTGCCATCCGGTGAGGCCACCGAACATGATCAGGTCCTTTTGGTCAGGTGGGCGTAGCGGAACGGGTCCGCTTCGACCAGCAGTTTACCGCGCCGAACCCGGGCATCCCTGCGAGCTTGCCGTGCGACGGCCCGATCGGCGATGGTCTGCTCGCGCGCTGCGCGAAGTTCTCCGGCATCGGCCAGGACGGCGGGATGGAAGGGTTCCTCCCGCAGTTCCTCGGCGCGCCGGCTCAGGATCTCCGTCTTCTCGAGCAGCGCTGACGCCTCGTGGGCGGCCGCCATGAGCTTCCGGAACAGCCACCAGGCGAAGAACGCGAGCATCCCGAGCAGACCGAGCACGAGCACGATCCAGATCAGCATCCACGACCACCAGGGCATGGGGGCAGCCTACCGGTAGCGGAGCCTCCCCAGGCGCCGACGGACGCTATCCGTTCCGGAGTTGTGCACGGTTCGCACCGGCGTGTCGCGTGCAGAACTCCGGAAGCGATGGCGGCCACGGCAACCGCTGCGGAGTTCTACGGCGCTAGAGCGAACGGCGGCGCAGCCTACCGGTAGCGGTCGGCGCCCGCGCGCGCCCAGTCCGCGACGACACGCCGCGCCCCGGGCGGGTCGAGCACCGTGAGCACGCCGGAGAGGCCGGCCACGAGCCGCTTGAGGCCGTGGAAGTGCGCGACCCGCAGGCTCGTGGTGACGAGTCCGTCGTGCTCGGTGCGCGCCGCGCCCTCCGGGATGTAGTCCTCGATGAGCGGGACGGCGGAGGCCGAGACCTCGATGGTGACCAGGAGGTCGTCCGGCGTGCCCTCGAACAGGGTCTCCGGCAGCGTCACGTCCCCCGGCCGGTAAGTGATGGGCTCGTCGGTGGCGACGAGGCCGTCGATCCTGTCGAGCCGGAAGGTGCGGATCGCGGTGCGCAGGTGGTCCCAGCCGCGCAGGTACCAGTCCTGGTCGATGGACTCGACGCGCAGCGGGTCGACGCGGCGGCGCTCGCGCTCGCCGCGCGAGTTGAGGTAGTCGAACTCGAGCTGCGTCCCGGCAACGACCGCGTCGCGGATGGTGGCGAGCGCCTCGTCCGCCTCGGACCGCGCGACGGCCACCTGGCTCGGCGCGGCCGACGCCCCGCGCGCGAGCTTCGCCATCAGCGAGCCGATCACGTCGCGGTCGGCGTTCTCCGGCAGCGCGGTGAGGTACTGCAGGCCGGCGATCAGCGCGGCCGCCTCGCGCGCGGAGAACCGCGGCGAGTCGTCGATCGCGACCTGGTGGGTGAGGACGATCTGGTCGTTCTCCTCGAAGTCGTCCCAGGCGATGTCGAACAGGTCGCCCGGCTGGTACGCATTGGTCTCGCCCGGCACGCCGGAGACCGCGATCAGCCGGACGGCCTCGCGCATGCTCTCCGCGTCGACACCGAAGTGCTCCGCCGCCTCCGCGACGCTCACCCTGTCCCTGTCCATCAGGTAGGGCACGAGCGCCAGCAGGAAGGCGAGCTTGTCCTGCGCCTGCATCGGCCTCTGCCGCTCAGCCATGGCGCTCCCCCATACCGTCGTGCGCCGCCGCCGTGGCCTCCAGGCGCGCCAGCACCTTCTCGCGCAGCTCCTGCGGCGAGAGGACGAGCACCTCCGGCCCGAAGCTCGCGAGCTGGTCGGCGAGGATGTTCATGTCGGAGAAGTTGACGGTGAGCCGGAACGACTCGCCGTCGCCGGCCTGCGGCACCGCGTCCCCGTAGCGCTTGCCGAGACGGGTCGCGGCGTCCGTTCCCGCCGTCACCTCGATCTCCGCGACGTTCGCCGCCCAGATCCGCTCCAGCTCCGCCAGCGCCTGCTCGGCGAAGTCGCCGCCTTCCGGCCGGAAGCTGCGCGCGGTGATCTTGACAGGGCCGACCATCCGGGAGAGCAGGAACGTGCGCGAGCCGCCCGCGTCCTGGTCGATGCCCTGCAGGTGCCAGCGGCCCTGGTGCTGCACGAGCGACAGCGGGGCGACCGTGCGCAGCCGCGAAGCGCTCTCGCCGGGCTTGAGGTAGGGGAACTGCACGATCGCGTGGCGCTCCAGCGCCTGGCTGAGGGGCTCGAACGCGCTCTCGCGCACGCGCAGCCGTGGCGCGTAGCCGACGACGGGGTCGTCCGCCTCGACGCCGAGCGAGCGCAGCTTCATCAGCGCGCGACGGGACTCGCCGGACAGCGACCCTTCGCGCCACACCGTGGCGGCGAGGCCGAGCAGGGTGATCTCCTCCGGGGAGAAGACCACGTCCTGCGGCAGGTCGTACGCGCCCTTCGGGATGCGGTAGCGCAACAGCTGGTTGTTGCCGGCCGCCTCCGGCGACTCGACCGTCTCCAGGGGGACGCCGAGCTCGCGGATGTCGTCCTTGTCGCGCTCGAACTGGCGCTCCAGGCTGCTGTTGTCGCCGTGCGCGTCGAAGCGCTGGCGGTAGCCCTGGACCGTCGAGAGGATCTCGTTCTTGGTCAGGCCGTTCTCGGTCGCGAGCAGCGCCAGGACCAGACTGAACAGACGCTCCTCGACCGGGACGCGCGCAGGCGAGGACGACGATCGGGGCACCCGACCATCCTAGTGCGGTCGGAGCCGCCGGTCAGCGGACCGCGAGGATGTCGACGACCCAGGCCTCGGCCGGGCGGGACCCGTCCTTCGGCGTCTCGATGACCAGCTGGGAGCCGACCTTCTGGCCGACCAGCTCGCCGAGCATCGCCTGCGGCAGCACCGAGCTCTGCTGGTTCTGCAGCTGGCTCTGGCCCGAGGACATGTCGGCGAGGTCGGGACCGCCCTGGCCCCAGCTCGTGGTGGTCACGGTCTTGGAGTCCCAGCCCACCGCGGTGTACTGCAGGGTGACCAGGCTGGTCTTCTTGACCTCGGCGCCGTCGCCCGCCTTCAGCAGCTCGCTGCGCACCTTCGTCGGAGCGCCGCCCGAGGACGGGATGGTGACGCCCGGCTGACCGGTGGGCGCGAGGACGACGGTCGGGAAGCCGTTCGCGGCGGGGCGCACGGCGCCGTCCGCCCGCGACAGCGACGTGGAGACGACGTCGAGCACGTAGATCTGCGCGGGGCCGCCGGCGTCGGACTGGGCGCCGGCGTCCTTCGGGGCGACGGCGACCGCGACGCGCGAGCCGACCGTCGTGCACTGCAGGCCCTTGCTGATGACGTCGGAGGCGAGCGAGATGACCGCCGCCTTCGTGCCGTAGCCGGACCCGGTGACCTCGCCCGAGCTGCCGTCGACGATGGTGTAGCCCACCTCGACCTGCTGGCCGGTGTGCACCTGCTTCCCCGTCCCGGTGGTCAGGACCGTGCGCTGCGAGGTCGAGGTGTCGACAGGGGTCGGCACGCTCACCTTCGGCTCGGAGCCGATCTTCCCGGTCGCGGTGACCAGGTCGGACGCCTTTCCGCTCGGCAGCGCCGTGGCGCAGTCGGTGTTGGGGTCCGAACTGCATCCGGTGAGCGCGACGGCGACGATGCCTGCCGCCACGACGAGAGCGGGAACTCTGCGCACGGGTCCTCTTTCGATCCGATCGGTGGGGAGGGTGCGAGGGATGATCCTCACGCCCTGTTCATGCTAGTCGACGCTCGCGTCGTCCTCGCGCGCCTTGGCGAGCTCGGCGCTCGCCGCAGCCTCGCGCATCCGCTTGCGAAGCGCCTTGGGGGTCGATTGGCGTTCGCCGAGAGCGCCGGGCGTCCACGCCTCGACGTCCTCCGCGCTGTAGTCGCTCTTCGACGGCCGGCGCTTGAGCTCCGGCAGGACCGTGCCGGGGGCGAGGCGGCGGGCGGTCAGCAGGAAGCCGGTGTGCGCGATCATGCGGTGGTCGGGACGCACCGCCAGGCCCTCGACGTGCCAGCCGCGGACCATCGTCTCGCTCGACTGGGGATGCGTGTAGTGGCCGGTCGCGCGGATCGCCTCGGCGACGCGCGAGAGCTGCGTGACGGTCGCGATGTAGCAGATCAGGACGCCGCCGGGCTTGAGCGCCTCCGTCACCGGCTCCAGGGTCTCCCACGGCGCGAGCATGTCGAGCACGACGCGGTCGACGCTCCCGGGCTCGACGGCGGCGGGCAGCTGCTCCTGCAGGTCGCCGACGGTCACGCTCCAGTTCTCCGGGTCGGAGCCGAGGAACGTCGCGACGTTGTCGCGGGCGACGTCGGCGAACTCGTCCCTGCGCTCGAACGAGAGCAGCCGGCCCTCCGGACCGATCGCGCGCAGCAGCCAGAGCGACAGGGCGCCGGAGCCGACCCCGGCCTCCACGACCGTCGCGCCGGGGAAGATGTCGGCGAGGGCGAGGATCTGCGCGGCGTCCTTCGGGTAGACGATGGCGGCGCCGCGCGGCATCGACATCACGAAGTCGTTGAGCAGCGGACGCAGGGCCAGGTGCTCGACGCCGGCGTTGTTCGTGACCACGGAGCCGTCCGGCAGCCCGATGATCGCGTCGTGCTCCAGGACGCCGCGGTGCGAGTGGAACAGCTTGCCGGGCTCCAGGGTGATGGTGTTCAGCCGGCCCTTGGGCCCGGTCAGCTGCACGCGGTCGCCCGCGCGGAAGGGGCCGGAGCTGCGGCGGGTCTCGTTCATCGGGTGGCCTCCGTGCGCGCGGCGGCGACCGCGGCGATGTCATCGGCCGTCCGGCCGTCCAGGGTCGGCCACAGCGTGTGCCGGTCCGATTCGGGCAGCGGGACGATGTGCGGGACGCCGATCGTCGTCGTGCCTGCGGCCACCGCGGAGGACAGCCCGACCAGCGAGTCCTCGATCGCGACCGCGTCGCGCGGGTCGACGCCGAGCAGGGTCGCCGCGCGCAGGTAGGGCTCCGGGTGCGGCTTCGGCTCGTCCACCTCGTCGCCCGAGACGATCACGTCGAACGCGTCGAAGGGGATCCCGGCCACGATCTGCTCCGCCATCGAGCGCACCGACATGGTGACGAGGGCGGTGCGGACGCCGTTCTCGCGCAGCGACTTCAGCAGCTCGCGCGCGCCGGGGCGCCACGGGACGCCGTCGGTCGCCAGCCGCTCGCGCACGCGCTCGGTGAGCCAGTGCACGATCGCGTCCTCGTCCATGTCGACGCCGCGCGAGCGCAGGATCTCGGCGGAGTTCCAGAGGCCGAGGCCGACCAGCAGCAGGCCGTCGTCGTGGGTCCAGGTGCCGCCGAACGAGCCGACGAGTTCCTGCTCGGAGGCCATCCAATACGGTTCGGTGTCGACCAGGGTGCCGTCCATGTCCCAGAAGACGGCGGCCGGCATCCCGTGCGGAGTCAGTGAGGTCACGACGGACAAGTCTATCCCGGGGCACCTCGGGCCTATCCTGGATGGATGGCGCCGACCGGCCGCCGACGAGAGGACCACGAACCCACGTGACTGACGCGAACAGCATCCTGAGCGGCCGCATCCTGGTGGTGGCCTTCGAGGGGTGGAACGACGCAGGCGAGGCGGCGAGCGGCGCGGTGAAGACGCTCAAGGAGCAGCTGGACGTCGTCCCCGTCGCCGAGGTGGATCCCGAGCTCTACTTCGACTTCCAGTTCAACCGCCCTGTTGTCACCGACGACGACGGCAGGCGCAGGCTGATCTGGCCCTCCGCCGTCATGTTCGGCCCCGCCGTGCCCGGCCACACCGGCGACGCACTCGCCGGCGACGCCGAGCTGGATGTGACCGGCGACAACGCGGGCAACATCTACCTGCTGCTCGGCACGGAGCCGTCCCGCAGCTGGAAGTCGTTCACCGCCGAGATCATGGACGCCGCGCTCGCGGCCGACATCGGCGCCGTCGTCTTCCTCGGCGCGATGCTCGCCGACGTCCCGCACACCCGGCCGATCTCGGTCTTCGCGTCCAGCGAGAACGCGGCCGTGCGCGCTGAGCTCGGCATCGAGCGTTCGACCTACGAGGGTCCCGTCGGCATCCTGAGCGCGCTCGGCGAGGGCGCGGAGGACGTCGGCATCCCGACCATCTCGATCTGGGCGTCGGTCCCGCACTACGTGCACAACGCGCCGAGCCCGAAGGCGGTGCTCGCGCTGATCGACAAGCTCGAGGAGCTGGTGGACGTGACCATCCCGCGCGGTTCGCTCGTGGAGGAGGCGGCGGCCTGGGAGGCCGGGATCGACGCGCTCGCCGCGGACGACGAGGAGATGGCGGCGTACATCCAGCAGCTGGAGCAGGCCAGGGACACGGTCGACTCGCCGGAGGCGAGCGGCGAGGCGATCGCGCAGGAGTTCGAGCGCTATCTGCGCAAGCGCGGCGACGGCCGCGACGGCGGCACCGCGGGCCGCGCCCCGGACGACCCGCGCCGCGGCTGACGCCGGCGTGCGGGAGCAGGGACGCGACACGCCGGAGCGGCGGTCGCGACGCGGCGTGTCGGGTCCCCTGTGGCGCCGGCTGAGTCAGAGCGTGACGCCGAGGAGGGCCTGGACGGCGGCCGGGACGAGGCCGGTCGCAGCGGGGGGATGCGTCGCCGACCACTGATCGACGGCCCGCAGCGCCGACGGCGTGTCCAGGTCGTCGCGCAGCGCCGCGCGCATCCGCTCCACCACGGCGCGCTCCTCGAGCTCCGCGTCGGCGCCGACCGCCAGCGCCCGGTTCGCGGTCGCGGCGCGCCAGCGCGCCAGGCGTTCGCCGGCCGCCTCCAGCGCGTCGTCGAACCACTCCCAGTCGCTTCGGTAGTGGTGCGCGAGCACGGCGAGCCGGAGCACGGCGGCCTCCAGCCCCTGCTCGCGGAGCGTGGCGACCAGCACCACGTTGCCGAGCGACTTGCTCATCTTCTCGCCGCGGTACGCGATCATGCCCGTGTGGCTGCACACCCGCGCGAGCGGGTGCCCGCTGAGCACCGCGGCGTGGCCGGCGCTCAGCTCGTGGTGCGGGAAGATCAGGTCCGAGCCGCCGCCCTGCACGGTGAAGTCCCGGCCGAGGTGCATGAGCGCGATGACCGAGCACTCGATGTGCCAGCCAGGGCGTCCCTCCCCCACGGCCGACGGCCAGCTCGGCTCGCCCGCTCGTGCCGCGCGCCAGAGCAGCGGGTCGAGCGGGTCGCGCTTGCCCGGCCGGTCGGGATCCCCGCCGCGCTCGGCGGACAGCGCGAGCATCGCGTCGCGGTCGAGGCCGCTCTCCTCGCCGAGCAGCCAGGGCGCGACCTCCTGCGCGGCGGCGATGTCGAAGTAGACGTCGTCCTCGACGCGGTAGGCGACGCCGCCCTGCAGCATCCGCTCGACGGCCAGACCGACCTGCGGGATCACCTCGGTGACGGCGACGTAGTCGTCCGGGGGGAGGACCGAAAGGTACTCCATGTCGCGCCGGAAGCCCTCGATCTCGGTCGCGGCGAGCTCGCGCCAGTTCACGCCGGTGGCCGCAGCGCGCTCCAGCAGCGGGTCGTCGACGTCGGTGATGTTCTGGGCGTAGTGGACCGTGCGCCCGGCGTCCCGCCACACCCGCTGCAGCGTGTCGAAGGCGAGGTAGGTGGCGGCGTGGCCGAGGTGCGTCGCGTCGTACGGCGTGATGCCGCACACGTACAGCCGGGCGACGTCGTCCACGCCCGCCTCTACGCGCTGCCCGGAGGCGGTGTCGTGCAGCAGCGGCGTGACCCCGTCGCCGGGGACGACGGGAACGGCGGGCGGGTTCCAGGCGCGCATCGCGCGGTCAGGCCGCCAGGACGCCGGTGCCGAGCAGGATCATCAGCAGCACGCCGAGCACGATGCGGTAGATGACGAACGGCAGGAAGCTGCGGCGCGAGATGTAGCCCATGAAGAACGCGATCACGATCAGGCCGACGACGAACGCGACGATCGTGGCCACCGCGGTCTCCGCGGGCCCGAACACCTCGAGCGTGCACTTCCCGGCGTCCGCGAGCGCCTGCGTGCACGGCTCCTTGATCGCCTTGTAGAGCTGGTAGAAGCCGCTGCCGAAGACGGCGGGCAGCGCCAGCAGGAACGAGTAGCGCGCGGCGGCGCGGCGCTGGTAGCCCATGAACAGCCCCGCGGTGATCGTGCCGCCGGAGCGCGAGACGCCCGGGATCAGAGCGAGCGCCTGCGCGAAGCCGAAGATGATGCCGTGCCCCCAGGTCAGCTCCTTGAGCCGCCGGGTCTTCGCGCCCACCCAGTCCGCGATGCCGAGCAGGATGCCGAACACGATGAGCGTGGTCGCGACGATCCAGAGCGAGCGGAACGTCGTCTCGATCGCGTCCTGGAAGAACAGGCCGAGAACGACGATCGGGATGCTGCCCAGGATGACCAGCCAGCCCATCCTGGCGTCCGGGTCGCCCCGCGGGATGCGCCCGAACAGGGCGAGGAACCAGCGTGAGACGATGCGGACGATGTCGCGCCAGAAGTAGAGCAGCACGGCCGCCTCGGTGCCGAGCTGGATGAGCGCGGTGAACCGCGCGCCGGGGTCGGCCCCGGTGCCCAGCAGCTCGCCGACGATGCGGATGTGCGCGCTGGAGGAGATGGGCAGGAACTCGGTCAGCCCCTGGACGAGCCCGAGGATGACGGCGTTGATGAAGTCCATGGGTTCCTTCAGTAGCTGCGCAGCAGATCGCG
This sequence comes from Leifsonia sp., assembly GCF_051955155.1. Classification (NCBI taxonomy): domain Bacteria; kingdom Bacillati; phylum Actinomycetota; class Actinomycetes; order Micrococcales; family Microbacteriaceae; genus Leifsonia; species Leifsonia sp. Next base: position 60,522 of record NZ_JBQCGZ010000054.1, on the reverse strand, counting down.
CAGGACGGTCCTTCCGAACACGAGCGCGTCGAGCGGCACGCGCTCGTCGACGCCGTGGAACATCCCGGGGAAGTCGAGCTCCTTCGGCAGCCGCAGCGGCGCGAAACCGTAGCCGGTGATGCCGAGCTTGCTGAGCGCCTTGTTGTCGGTGCCGCCGGAGAGGAGGTACGGCAGCACGGGCGCGCCCGGGTCGTGCGTCTCGAGCGTGCCGGTGATCGCGTCGATCAGCTCGCCGCCGAAGTCGGCCTCGAGCCCGATGTCACGGTGCATGATGCGCACCTCGATGTCGTCGCCGACGAGCTCGCGCACCTCGGCGAGGATGCGGTCCTCGTCGCCGGGCAGCGTGCGGATGTCGACCAGCGCCTCCGCCGTGTCGGGGATCACGTTGTGCTTGTAGCCGGCCTCCAGCAGCGTCGGGTTGCTGGTGGTGCGCAGCGTCGCGAGGATGAAGCCGGCCGCCGTTCCGGTGCGCAGCACCACCTCGTCCGGGCCGACCTGCTTCGGGTCGATGCCGAGCAGACGGCCGAGCTCGGCGATCAGCCTGCTGGTCGTCGCGGTGAGCTGGATCGGCCAGTCCTGCCGGCCGACCTTCACGAGGGCCTCCGCCAGCTTGGTGATGGCGTTGTCCTCGATCAGGCGCGAGCCGTGGGCGGCGCGGCCGCGCGCGATGAGCTTGATCCAGACCAGCGACTTCTCGCCGGTCTGCAGCAGGTAGGCACGCCGGCCGTCGAGGTCGATCGAGTAGCCGCCGACCTCGCTGATGGCCTCGGTGGCTCCGGCGAAGAGCTCGGGGTGGTTGTCGACGAGGAAGTGCGAGCCGCGCCGGCCGCCGTCCTCCTCGTCGGCGAAGAGCGCGACGACCAGGTCGCGCTCCGGCTGCTCCCCCGCGCGCAGGATGTCGCCGACCGCGGTGAGGATCATCGCGTCCATGTTCTTCATGTCAACGGCGCCGCGGCCCCAGAGCAGGCCGTCCTTGACGACGCCGCCGAACGGGTCGACCGACCAGTTGCGCGGGTCGGCCGGGACGACGTCGAGGTGCCCGTGCACAACGAGCGCCGGCTTGGACCGGTCGCGCCCTTCGACGCGGGCGACGACGCTGGTGCGCCCGGGGTCGGAGTCGAACAGCTGCGGGGACAGGCCGAGGTCGCGCAGACGCGCCTCGACGTACTCCGCGGCGTCCGTCTCGCCGTTCGACTTGCCTTCGCCGTAGTTCGTGGTGTCGAACCGGATGAGATCCCTCGCGATGATCGCGGTCTCGTCGAGTTCTGGCTCTGGCACGGGGACGATGCGGGAGTCGGTCATGCGTCAACGCTACCCGGCCGTGAGGCCGGGTAGCGTCGAGTGCTGCTGTCGAGTCGAGGACTCAGAGCGGGCGGATGTTCGAGGCCTGCAGGCCCTTGGGGCCCTGCGTCACCTCGAACTCGACCTTCTGGTTCTCCTCGAGGCTGCGGTAGCCCTGCGACTGGATCTCGCTGAAGTGGGCGAAAACATCGGCGGAGCCGTCGTCCGGAGAGATGAATCCGAAGCCCTTCTCCGCGTTGAACCATTTGACGGTACCTGTGGCCATCGTTTCTTCTTCCTGCTGTCATGGGGCGGATCCATCCCGCCCGCAGACAGGCTACCGCGAAACCCGCCCTTCGGCGGAAGTGCACGCGCCACGCCCGGGGTGCGTCGCGATGTGAGGGGGCCCGTCCAATCCGTGCTAATGTCTTTCTTCGGCGGCCGGAACGTTCGGCCCCGATACACCCGAGTCCGGGTGGCGGAAATGGCAGACGCGCTAGCTTGAGGTGCTAGTGCCCGTATAGGGCGTGGGGGTTCAAGTCCCCCCTCGGACACCGCGGAAGGGCCCCGATCTCATGGTCGGGGCCCTTCGTCGTTCGGCCGTTCCCATGCGGTTCAGCATCCGCCCGCCCGGTACTAGTGTTGCGCCATGTCGCCGGCCAGCAGCGAGACGTCCAGCCGCCAGAGCTCCAGCCTCCTCACCGTGCTCCTCGCCCTGGGCGCGAACGTGCTCGTCGCGATCGCCAAGAGCGTCGCCGGCTTCCTCACCGGGTCGGCGTCGATGGTCGCGGAGGCCGCTCACTCCTGGGCGGATGCCGGCAACGAGCTGTTCCTGCTGCAGGCCGAGCGGGTCGCGGCCCGGCCGCGGGACCGCGCGCATCCCGGCGGCTACGGCCGCGAGGCGTACGTGTGGTCGCTGTTCGCCGCGGTCGGCCTGTTCACCGCCGGCGCCGTCGTCTCGATCATGCACGGCGTGTCGCAGCTGGGGGCCGACGAGCCGGAGACCGACTATCTGATCAACTACATCGTGCTCGCCGTCGCCTTCGTCTTCGAGGGCGTCTCGTTCCTGCAGTCGTACCGGCAGGCGCACGCGCTCGCGGACGAGCGCGGCACGAGCACCGTCGAGCACGTGCTCAGCACCTCCAACCCGACCCTGCGTGCGGTGTTCGCGGAGGACGCCGCGGCCCTCATCGGCCTGCTGATCGCCTTCCTCGGCGTGCTGCTGCACGAGCTGACCGGCAACGCGCTGTTCGACGCGCTCGGCTCCATCCTGGTCGGCGCGCTGCTCGCGGTCGTCGCGTTCGTGCTGATCGACAGGAACCGGCGCTTCCTGCTCGGCGAGGAGGCGCCGGAGCGGGTCACGCAGGCCGTGCTCGGGATGCTGCTGCGGCATCCCGAGGTGAACTCGGTCAGCTATCTGCACCTGGAGTACGTGGGCCCGGAGCGCGTCTTCCTGGTCGCCGCGGTCGACCTGGTCGGGGACGACAGGGAGTCGGACGTCGCGGACGACCTGTACGCGGTCGAGCAGGAGCTCGAGCGCAACGAGCACATCGCCGAGGCGGTGCTCACCCTCTCCCGGCGCGGCCAGCCGGCGCTGCGGGTTCCGGAGGACGGTCGCTGACGGCGGCGCGGGGGAGGCGGTTCCTCATGCGGTCACTTTCCGGCCGGTAGCTGCGCCAGACTGGGCGCATGGCCAGCACCGGATCCCGCACGCTCCAGCTGCTCTCCCTGCTCCAGACCCACCGCTACTGGCCTGGCCAGGAGCTCGCAGAGCGGCTCGGCGTGTCGCCGCGCACGCTGCGCAGGGACGTCGACCGGCTGCGCGACCTCGGCTACCCGGTGGACGCGACGCGGGGCGTCGCCGGCGGCTACCAGCTCGCGGCCGGCGCGTCCCTGCCTCCGCTCGTGGTGGACGACGAGGAGGCCGTCGCTCTGGCCGTCGGCCTGCGCACCGCGGCGCAGAGCGGCATCTCCGGCGTCGAGGAGGCGTCGGTCCGCGCGCTGGCCAAGGTGGTCCAGGTGATGCCGCCGCGGCTACGCCGCCGGGTGGACGCGTTGCGCGTCGCGACGCTCGCGTCCGCGCTGCGGCCGGGGCCGGTCGCGGACGCCGCCACCCTGACCGCGGTGGCGCAGGCCTGCCGCGACGAGGAGCGCCTGCGCTTCTCCTACACGGCCAAGGACGGAGCGGAGACGGAGCGGACGGTCGAGCCGCACCGGCTGGTCTCCCTCGGCAGGCGCTGGTATCTGGTGGCCTACGACCTCACCCGCTTCGACTGGCGCAGCTTCCGGCTGGACCGGCTGAGCGACCCGCGACCCACCGGCGCCCGGTTCCGGCCGCGCACGCTGCCCGCGGAGGACGCCGCCGCGTTCGTGCGCGACGGGCTCGCGGGAGCCGCCGATCCCCTTCTCGTCGTGGCCGAGGTGGATGCTCCGCTCGCGCACGTGCAGGAGACGGTCGGCCGCTGGGCGACGGCGGAGGCGGTCAGCGCTGGCGTGACCCGCGTGCGGATGACGGCGGACACGCCGGAGTGGGCGCTGTTCGGCCTCGCCGCGCTCGGCGCGCCGTTCCGCATCGAGGGCCCGGAGGAGGTCGTCCGCGTCGCTGCCGAGTGGGGCGAGCGGTTCGCCACGGCCGCCGGCACCGGACGGTCGCCTAAGCTAGCTGATCGATGAGCCCCGACGCACCAGCAGCAGCACCCTCACCCGCACCGTCCGCCGCCGACATCAAGCGCTGGCGGCGGTACCTCGCCGACGAACGAGCCGAGGCCGCCGTCTACCGCGACCTCGCCGGGCGCAGGGACGGCGAGGAGCGCGAGATCCTGCTCGCGCTCGCCGAGGCGGAGCGCCGGCACGAGCAGCACTGGCTGACCCTGCTCGGCGAAAATGTCGGACGCCCGCTGCGCGGCGACATCCGCACCAGGATGCTCGGCTTCCTCGCGCGCCGCTTCGGCTCGGTGTTCGTGCTCGCGCTGGCCCAGCGCGCGGAGGCGCGCTCCCCCTACGCCGCCGACGCCGACGCGACGCCGCGGATGGCGGCCGACGAGCAGGTGCACGAGGAGGTCGTGCGCGCCCTGGCCGCCCGGGGACGGCAGCGCCTCTCCGGGACCTTCCGCGCGGCAGTCTTCGGCGCGAACGACGGCCTGGTGAGCAACCTGGCCCTGGTGCTCGGCGTCAGCGCGAGCGGCGTCCCGACGCACGTCGTGCTGCTGACCGGCATCTCCGGCCTGCTGGCGGGAGCACTGTCGATGGGTGCGGGCGAGTACGTCTCCGTCCGCTCGCAGCGCGAGCTGCTCGAAGCATCCAGCCCCAACCCGGCGACCGCCTCCGCTCTGCCGCACCTCGACGTCGACGCGAACGAGCTGACCCTCGTCTACCGCGCCCGCGGGATGGCGCCGGAGGAGGCGCAGAGCCACGCGCACGAGGTGCTGTCGACGCTCGGCGCCTACACCTCGCCGGTCCCGGCGGTGCCGAGCGACGTGGACGAGCACGAGGCCGTCGGCAACGGCTGGAGCGCGGCCGTCTCGAGCTTCTGCTTCTTCGCCTCCGGCGCGCTCATCCCGATCCTCCCGTACCTGTTCGGGCTGACCGGGACGCTCGCGGTGATCGTCTCCGCGGTGCTGGTCGGCCTGGTGCTGCTCGGCACGGGCGCCGTCGTCGGCCTGCTCTCCGGCGCGTCGCCGCTCAAGCGCGCGCTGCGCCAGCTCGGCATCGGCTACGGCGCTGCCGCCGCCACCTACATCCTGGGCCTGATCTTCGGCGCCACTCTCGGCTGAGGTCCCCGTCGGTCCGGGCTGCGGAAAGGAGGATGCCGCCGTCCCCACACTGCGTGTCTGCCGGAAAGGGAGGCGGTGGCGGTCGCTCCGCGTCGGAAAGTCCTCCGTATGCGACAGGAGAGGACCGTGGAGTCGGCGGCGCGGGGCGTCAGCGGCGGCGGCCGCCGTCGGCGCCGTACGCGATGGCCCCGACGATCGGGATGAGCAGGAACCAGAGCCAGCTGTACTGGTAGCCCCACGCCATCCCGGTGACGAAGAACAGGATGAGTGCGACGAACGGGACGATCGAGACCACGACGTAGCCCCAGCGCTCCGGGCGACGACGGGAGGCGTCCTCGTCGGCGTACCCGGCGGCGCTCTGCTGGGCCGCCATCGGCCGGCGCACGGAGCCGGTCGCCGGCGCTCCCCCGTCCAGCTCCAGCGGCCCCGGCAGGTCGGAGAACAGCGGCGCGAGGTCGCCTCTGGTGACCGCGGCGCGCGCCGCAGAGCTGCGGGACGCGAGCTCGGCGTCGGTGAGCCTGCCCTGCGCAGCGTGGGCCTGCAGCGCGCCGACCGCGCGCTCGCGCTCATCGTCGCTCAGGCGCAGCGACGCCCCGGACGGATCGCTGAAGTCAGTCATGGCGCTCAGTATGGCAGGTGCGCTCCGTCGGCCGGGAGGTGTCCTGTCCCGGCAGATCGGCGACCGTTCCGGCTACGCAGAGGAACCACTGGCTCCGCGGCGGACATGAAGGAGGGGTGCGAGCCTGGGCTCGCACCCCTCCGTGTTGGTCTACGTGATAGCCGGCGCGGTGATGAGGTCAGTGCGTGATGCGTGCAGCGGTGTGCTTGCGGGCCCGCAGCCGCCGGTATCTTTGCCCGAGGAAGTAGACCCCCGGCGCTCCGAGCGCGGTCGCGAGAATCGCCTGCATCGTAGCGCCGAGCATTACCAGAATGGCGGCCATAGCGGCGCCGACGAGCAACGATACGAAGAAGTCCTCGACAAGGTAGTAGAGCGGTGACTTCGGTCCTTCAGCATGTGACATCGTAGATCAGCCCGGTCCGACGTATGGGATATTCAAAGCGGGGCGACAGCGCCCGGATTTCACGGTACAATACCAGATCTTACATGGGACTCAGTCGATGAACCCATCGATTCCCACGTCCGTCTCGTCATCTCGCAGTGGCCCGACGATGTCCGCGCGGCGCCGTCTCATCGTATTGCGCGGCACGTGCATCTGCCGGAAATCGTTCTACGAATAGCGGAAACGCAGGCGGACGGCATCGGTATCACAGTGGTCGAGTTCGTTTGACGACGCCGAGAATTAGTGCGGCTGCCAGCCCGACCACGGCGATGATGGAGGCGGTGGTCACGTAGCCCATCGCTGCGCTCGTCTGGTTCATGAGCATCGGCAGGGCGATGATGATCAGCGTGGCAGCAGCGCCGACGAGGATGCCGATTCCGACGAGGACGAGCCTCTCGAGCGTTTTCATGAGCGTCTCCGTTCTGATCGGTGGCACTATTGCGCACAGCAGACGAAGCCTGCAAACGCCAGCTCGACGCCGGTCCCGTTCGCAGCGCAGGCCTGAATCGACCACACGCGGTATTGCATCAACGCTGGCACGATAGCGGTCACCGCGCCAACCCCCAACTCACCGCAGCGGCGATGATGGCAGCGAGTGCTGTGGCACCGACACCGGCTTGCAACGCGCCGACCAGTTGGGGCACCACACACGAACTGAACTTCGCGTGCCCGCCAAGCCAGTCCGTCCACATCGTGCCGACGCCCTGGATGCAGAACGTCACCGATGCCCTGCGACATGACACCGTCGGCCGGGAGGCTTACACTTCTCTTCGAACATATGTTCGAGCCCACCGGCTCGGCACGGAGGGAGGAGGCGTCCCATGACCGACATCGACGAGTCCGTCGCGGTGTGGACGACCGACGACGGCGTCCCCACCCGGCTCGTCTGGCGCGCGACCCGCTACCGGGTCACCGACACCCCGACGGTGTGGGCGGAGATCTGCACGTGGTGGCGGCCGTTCGGCGAGCACCGGTACGGGGTCGGCAGCCTGCCGAGGGAGATCGGCGGCTGGCGGTTCCAGGGCACGAGCGACAGCGGAGACGCGCACGTGTTCGACGTGCGGCACGACCCGGGCGAGCGCACCTGGCGGCTGGTGCGGGTCTTCGACTGACGGAGCGCCTCCCCCACCCGCGGGCCGCGTTCGCCTAGCCTCCACAGGGTGATGGACGACCGCTACGGAACCGATGTGCTCGCGACGGACTGGCGGAGCGCCGGCCGGAAGCCCGTGCCCGAGGTGGAGGCCGTGCGCGACCTCGTGGTCGAGGAGGCGGCGACCGGCTTCTGCGGGGCGATCACGCGCCTGGAGGCGCAGACCGTCGAGCTGGAGGACTACTTCGGCAAGAAGCGCGTCTTCCCGCTCTCCTCCGGCTTCCTCATCGACGGCGCGCCCGTGCGCCTCGTCGTGCCGAAGGCCGGGCAGCAGGGCAGGACGCGCACCGCGTCCGGCTCGTTCGCGGTCGGCGACGCGCCGGCCAGGGTGGCGCGCGCCAGCCGCATCTTCGTGGAGGGCAGGCACGACGCCGAGCTCGTGGAGCGGGTGTGGGGCGACGACCTGCGCGTGGAGGGCGTCGTCGTCGAGTACCTCGAGGGCGTCGACGACCTGGACGCGATCGTGAAGGAGTTCGCTCCCGGCCGCGGCCGCCGGATCGGCGTCCTGGTCGACCACCTCGTCCCCGGCTCCAAGGAGAGCCGGATCGCCGAGCGGGTCGCGCGCGGCCCGTACGGCGCCCACGTGCTGGTGGTCGGCCACCCGTACATCGATATCTGGCAGGCGGTGAAGCCGGCCAGGGTGGGCCTGAAGGCGTGGCCGAGCATCCCGCGCTCGATCGAGTGGAAGCACGGGATCTGCGAGGCGCTCGGCCTCCCGCACGCGTCGCAGGCGGACATCGCGCGGGCGTGGAAGCTGATCCTCGGGCGCGTGAGCACGTACTCCGACCTGGAGCCAGAGCTGCTCGGCCGGGTAGAGCAGCTTATCGACTTCGTCACCGCGCCCGACGCCTAGCGCCCTTCCGCACCGGCACGGCTCCAGCCCCCGCCGTCTGCCACATTTCGCACAATGTCGGCTTCAGCCCCGCCGCCTGCCACATTTGGCACAAATGTGGCCTCCAGCCCCTGCGAACCCCAACATTTGGCACAAATGTAGGGTCCGGGGCGGCGTGTTTGCGAGGTTGTGGCGCACATGTCGGGGGTGCGTGGCAGGGTCGCGCACAGCGAAAATGCATTTGCCAAGTTCGAACATGTGTTCGAAAATAGGGATATGTCCCTGGCAGCCCTCCACACCGCAGACCCGGTCGTCGACCGGGCGCAGGTGCACGAGCTGCAGACCCGCATCCGCCAGATGCAGGCGACCAAGCTGGAGAGCCGGTCGCTGCAGACCCACCCCGCACTGGGGCCGCTGCTGCCCGGCGGAGCGCTCAAGGCCGGGGCCGCCTACTCGGTGCTCGGCTCCACCACGCTGCTGATGGCGATGCTCGCCGGCCCGAGCGCCGCGGGCGCCTGGTGCGGGGTCGTCGGCATGCCGGACTTCGGGGCGGAGGCGGCGGGCCGGTTCGGCATCGACCTGGAGCGGCTGGTGCTGGTCCCGCATCCCGGCGACCAGTGGCTGACGGTCACCGCCGCCGTGGTCGACGTGCTCAGCGTCGTGGTCCTCGCTCCCCCGGCCCGCGCGACGGACGGCGACGTGGCCCGGCTGAGCGCGCGACTGCGCCAGCGCGAGTCGACGCTCGTCGTCGCCGGCGCCTGGCCGCAGGTGGAGGCGACGCTGCGGGTGGCCCGCAGCGGCTGGGACGGGCTCGGCTCCGGCACCGGCTACCTCTCCGCGCGGCGGGTGACCGTGGAGTCCGCGCCGCGCGGCGGCTCCGGCCCCCGGCGCCGCGCCGAGCTGTGGCTGCCCGCGGTGGACGAGAGCTTCCGCGCGTCCGGCCCCACCCGGCTGGAGGCGGTGGGTCCGATCCAGGGGGTCGGCTGATGCGCGAGGTCACCCGCGCGATCGTGCTCTGGTGCCCGGACTGGCCGGTGATCGCCGCCCGGCAGCACCTCGAGCTGCCGGAGGACGTCCCGCTCGCGCTCGTGGAGAAGGGGGTCGTCTTCGCCTGCTCCGCCGCGGCGCGGGCGGACGGGGTGAAGCGCGGGCTGCGGATGCGCGAGGCGCAGGCGCGCTGCCCGCAGCTGGAGGTCGTGCCGTACGACCCGGTGCTCGACGAGCGGGCGTTCGACCCGGTGCTGACGGCGATCGAGCAGATCGCGCCCGGCGTGCAGCCGGTCCGGCCCGGCACCTGCGTCCTGCGGGCGCGCGGGCCGGCGCGCTACTACGGCGGAGAGGAGCAGGCCGCCGCCGAGCTGCTGCGCTGCCTGGACGGGCTGTCGCTGACCGAGGCGCGCATCGGCGTCGCCGACGGGCCGTACGCCGCGGAGCAGGCCGCACGCTCCACGGGCGGGGAGCGCGTGCGCATCATCCCTCCCGGCGGCTCCCCCGGCTTCCTCGCGCCGCGGCCGATCGCCCAGCTGGGGCTCACCGACCTCACCCCGCTGCTGCGCAGGCTCGGCCTGCACACCCTCGGCGACCTGGCCGCACTCGACAGGGTGGACGTGCGCGAGCGCTTCGGCGAGCGTGGCGAGCACGCCCACGACCTGGCCAGCGGCATGGACAGCGCAGGCGTGGTGCCGCGCACCCCGCCGAAGCAGCTGGACCGGGCGATCGAGTTCGAGCCGCCGCTCGACCGCGTCGACCAGGTGACCTTCGCCGTCCGCGGCACCGCCGAGCAGTTCACGGCCGGGCTCACCAAGGCCGGCCTGGTCTGCACGGCGCTGCGGGTGGAGGTCACCGACGAGTCCGGGCGCACGAGCGAGCGCACCTGGCTGCACCCGCGGCTGTTCTCCGCGGCGGACGTCGTGGACAGGGTGCGCTGGCAGCTGCAGGGCTCCGGGCCCACCGACAGCGGCCTCGCCTCCCCGATCGCCCGGGTCGCGCTCGCCCCGGAGGCGGTGGACGACATCGGCCACCACGAGGACGGGCTGTGGGGCGGAGGGGCGGACGAGCGCATCCACCACGGCCTCACGCGCGTGCAGAGCATGATCGGCCACGACGCCGTGCTCACCGCGACGATCGGCGGCGGCCGCGCGCTCGCCGACCGGCAGGTGCTGGTGCCGTGGGGCGACCGGCCGGTCGGCGTGCCGAGCGCCGACCGGCCGTGGCCGGGCTCGCTGCCGGCGCCCGCGCCGTCCACGGTGTTCGAGGTGCCGCGGCCGGTCGCGGTGCTGAGCCCGTCCGGCGAGACGGTGGAGGTGACCGACCGCGGCGAGGTGACCGCGCCGATCGCCGCGTTCTCGGCGACGGGCGCCGCACGGGACGCCAAACCCGTCGACTCGTGGGCGGGCCCCTGGCCGGTGCGCGAGCGCTGGTGGGACGCCTCCCTCGCCCGCGCGATGCACCGCTTCCAGCTGGTCGACGCGGATGGGACGGCGTGGCTGCTCGCCCTCACCGGCACGGCCTGGTTCGCCGAGGCGCGCTATGACTGAGCGCCTCGCGCCGGCCGGGATGGGAGGACTTCGCGCCCGTTCCGGCCCGGAACTCCTCCCCTTTCCGCATCCGACCGGCGTGTCGCGGCGCTCCTCCTCCCCTTCCAACCGTCCCGACACCAGGCGGGGGGCGCGCTGATGGGCTGGAACAATCCGCCGATCCCGTGGGCCGAGTTCGAGCGGCGGCTCTCCGGGCGCCGCACCGGCGAGCAGCCGGAGCGCCCGTCCTCGCGCAAGCGCCAGAAGTACGTCCCGCAGCCGATGCCGGACGAGCCGGAGACGGGTCATGTCGGCTACGCCGAGCTGCACGCGCACAGCAGCTTCAGCTTCCTCGACGGCGCCAGCTCTCCGGAGGAGCTGCTGGAGGAGGCGACCAGGCTGCGGCTGCACGGGCTGGCGATCACGGACCACGACGGCTTCTACGGCGCCGTGCACCTCGCCGAGGCGGCCGAGGCGTACGACCGGGTGAAGACGGTGTACGGGGCGGAGCTGTCGCTCAGCCTCAGCCGGCCGCAGACCGGCGAGGCCGACCCGGAGGGCAGCCATCTCGTACTGCTGGCCAGGCAGCAGTCCGGCTACCACCGGCTCGCGGCGGCGATCACCGCCGGGCAGCTGGCCGGCGAGGAGAAGGGCCGCCCCGTCTACAGCATCGAGCAGCTCTCCGAGCAGTCCGGCGGCGAGTGGATGGTGCTCACCGGCTGCCGCAAGGGCGACGTTCGGCTGGCGCTCGCGGACGGCGGCGAGCGGGCGGCCGAGCGCGAGGTGGCCAGGCTCGCCGAGCTGTTCGGGCGCGACAACGTGCTCGTCGAGCTGATCGACCAGGGCAACCCGCGCGACACGACGGACAACGACATCCTCAGCCGGATCGCGGGGCGGCTCGGGCTGCCGGCGGTGGCGACCAACAACGTCCACTACGCCTCGCCGGCGCAGTACCCACTGGCGACGGCCGTCTCCGCGGTGCGTGCCAGGCGCAGCCTGGACGAGATGGACGGCTGGCTTCCCGCCTCCGCTGCCGCCCACCTGCGCAGCGGACGGGAGATGGCGGTGCGGTTCGCGCGTTACCCGGGAGCGGTCGAGCGCACCGTCGAGGTCGCGGACGACCTCTCCTTCCGGCTGCGCAGCGCCCGGCCCCGGCTGCCGAAGCAGGAGGTGCCGGAGGGGCACACGCCGATGAGCTGGCTGCGCGAGCTCACCTGGCGCGGGGCGGCGGAGCGCTACCCGGACCTGGAGAGCACCCCGGCCAAGCGCGAGCGCATCCAGCGCGAGCTCGACGTGATCGAGGCGAAGGACTTCCCCGGCTACTTCCTCATCGTCCACGACATCGTCCAGTACGCCCGCAGCCAGGGCATCCTCTGCCAGGGGCGCGGCTCTGCCGCGAACTCGGCCGTCTGCTACCTGCTCGGGATCACGGCGGTCGACTCCATCAAGTACGACCTGCCGTTCGAGCGCTTCCTCTCCAGCATGCGCGAGGAGGAGCCGGACATCGACGTCGACTTCGACTCCGACCGGCGCGAGGAGGTCATCCAGTACGTCTACCGCAGGTACGGCAGGCACAACGCCGCCCAGGTCGCCAACGTGATCACCTACCGGCCCAAGAACGCGGTGCGCGACATGGCCAAGGCGCTCGGCTACTCCACCGGTCAGCAGGACGCGTGGAGCAAGCAGATCGACTCGTGGAGCCGCGTCGCGACGACGGACGACCACGACATCCCCGAGCCGGTGGTCGACCTCGCGCAGCAGGTGCTGAAGTTCCCGCGGCACCTCGGCATCCACTCGGGCGGCATGGTGCTCACCGACCGCCCGGTCGGCGAGGTGTGCCCGATCGAGCACGCGCGCATGCCGGGCAGGACGGTGCTGCAGTGGGACAAGGACGACTGCGCGTGGATGGGCCTGGTCAAGTTCGACCTGCTGGGGCTCGGGATGCTCTCCGCGCTCGACTACGCCATGCGCACCATCGAGGCGTCGCTCGGCGAGGCGTGGACGCTGGAGCGCATCCCCAAGGAGGAGCAGGGCGTGTACGACATGCTCTGCCGGGCCGACTCGATCGGCGTGTTCCAGGTGGAGAGCCGCGCCCAGATCGGGACGCTCCCCCGGCTGCAGCCGCGCAGCTTCTACGACCTGGTCATCGAGATCGCGCTGATCCGGCCGGGGCCGATCCAGGGCGGCGCCGTGCACCCGTACATCCGCCGCAAGCTCGGCAAGGAGCCGGTGACCTACCTGCATCCCGCGCTGGTGCCGGTGCTGGAGCGGACGATGGGCGTTCCGCTGTTCCAGGAGCAGCTGATGCAGATGGCGGTCGCTGTCGGCGGCTGCACGGCGGAGGACGCCGACCTGCTGCGCCGCGCGATGGGCTCCAAGCGCGGGGTGGAGCGGATCGGCGCGCTGAAGGCGAAGCTGTACGACGGGATGGCGGGAAACGGCATCACCGGCGACGACGCGGACGCGATCTACGAGAAGATCGAGGCGTTCGCGAACTTCGGCTTCGCGGAGAGCCACGCGATCAGCTTCGCGCTGCTGGTCTACGTGAGCTCGTGGATGAAGCTGCACTACCCCGGCGCGTTCCTCGCCGCCCTGCTGCGCGCGCAGCCGATGGGCTTCTACTCGCCGCGCACGCTCACGGCCGACGCCAGGCGGCACGGCGTCGTCGTGCGCCGGCCGGACATCCAGCTCTCCGGGGTGTTCCCGCTGCTGGAGCCGATCGATCCCTCCCGGCCGGGCCCCACCGGGTCGGCGGCGTGCCTCGAGCACGACCAGCCGCCGGTCGGCCGCTTCGAGCGCGCGGTGCCGCTCGACCACGCCGCGCACCGCAGGGACGCCGGTCACGCGGTGCGGCTGGGGCTCGCCGGGGTGACCGCGATCGGCGAGAAGCTGGCGGAGCGCATCGTCGCCGAGCGCGAGGCGGGCGGTCCGTACGCCGACCTCGGCGACCTGGCGCGCCGCACCGGCCTGAACACCGCGCAGCTGGAGGCGCTCGCCGCAGCCGGCGCGTTCGAGGGCTTCGGGCTGAGCCCGCGCCAGGCGATCTGGGAGGCGGGCAACGCGGCGCAGGAGCGCCCGGAGTACCTCGCGGGCACCACGATCTCGGTGCAGCCGCCACTGCTGCCGATGCTCTCCCCCGCCGAGCAGCTGGCGAGCGACCTGTGGGCGACCGGGGTCTCCCCGGACGACCACCCGATCCGCTTCCTGCGGCCGACGCTCACCGCGCGCGGGGTGCGGGCGGCCGACACGCTGGCGACGGCGGAGTCCGGCAGGCGGATCGAGGTGGGCGGGGTGGTCACGCACCGGCAGCGTCCCGCCACCGCCGCCGGCGTCACGTTCCTGAACCTCGAGGACGAGACCGGGCTGGTCAACGTGGTCTGCCCGGTCGGCGTGTGGAACCGCTACCGCCGGGTGGCGAGGCAGGCTCCGGCGATGATCGTCCGCGGCATCCTGGAGCGCAGCGAGGAGGGCGTCGTCAACGTGGTCGCCGACCGCCTGGAGCCGCTGGACTCCGCCATCCGCACCACCTCCCGCGACTTCCGCTGACCGCGCCGGACGCTGAAGGGCACGTCATCGTCGCCTTCTCGGGTGAGAAGCGACGACGACGTGCCCTTCGAGGAGACGGATCAGGCCTGCTGCAGGACCGCCTGCAGCTCGAGCGTGATGGTCACGTCGTCGCCGAGCAGCATGCCGCCGGTCTCGAGCGCCGCGTTGTAGGTGAGGCCGAAGTCCTCACGGTTGATCTTGGTCTTCGCGGTCGCGCCGGCCTTGTAGTTGCCGTACGGGTCCTGGCCGAAGCCGCCGAAGTCGAACTCGAAGGTGACCGGCTTGGTGACGCCCTTGATGGTCAGGTCGCCGTCCACCAGGAACTCGCCGTCCTCGTGGCGGACGCCGGTGGAGACGAAGTCGATGGTCGGGAACTCCTCGGCGAGGAAGAAGTCGCCGGTGCGCAGGTGCGCGTCGCGGTCGGCGTTCTTGGTGTTGATCGAGGCGACGTGCGCCTTCGCGGTGACGGTGGACTCCAGCGGGTTCTCCGCGGTGACGAAGCTGGCGTCGAAGTTCTCGAACACGCCCTTCACCTTGCTGATCATCAGGTGGCGGATGCTGAAGCCGACCTCGCTGTGGGTGGGGTCGATGGTCCACGTGCCGGCCTTGTAACCGGGGATGTCGATCGTCATTCGTGGGTCTCCTTGGATCTGGTCTGTGGTGACGACAAGCCGTCGAAGTGTATGCAAGCGCATCGACCGGCACGCTATTCCGGAAATCCGAAAAAAAGTTGACGCGTCACCGCTGAGGCGCGAGCGAGCGGCGCAGCTGGAGCACCGCACGGGCGTCCGCGTCGATCGTCGACGCCGGGATCGCGCCCCTGACGACCGCGGCGACGACCGCGTCGATCATGGCGGCGGGGTCGGTGCCGGAACCCTGCACCATCAGGATCATCGTGTTGCCGGCCGCGAGCGCCTGCACCGCGTTCGCCCCCGCGTCCCGGTACTGCGGCAGCCCGGTGTCCTGCAGCATCCGCATGTCGTCGGTGATGGTCACGCCGTGGAAGCCGAGGTCGTCCGCCAGGATGCGGTGCCAGGCCGGCGAGAGCGACGCCGGGCGCGCATCCACCCCGCTGTAGACCAGGTGGCCGAACATCACGAGCTCCGCGCCCGCGTCGATACCCGCGCGGAACGGGGGCGCGTCCTGCGCCGCCCAGCGCGCCGCGTCCACCGGCGCGGTCGGCACGGTCAGGTGCGAGTCGGCGTCGGTCTCGCCGTGCCCGGGGAAGTGCTTGATCGTGCTGAGCACCCGCCCGCGCTCCCCCGTCACCGACGCCGCGACCCGCGCGGCGGCGGACGCCGGGTCGGTCCCGAGCACACGCCCGAAGATGAACGAGGACGAATCGGCGGTCACGTCGGCGACAGTGCCGAAGTTCACGTTCACCCCCGCCTGCTCCAGCAGCGCCGCGCGGGCCGCGAAGGCGTCCTTCGTCGCCTGCGGCGGCCGGCCGCGCAGGACCTCGGCGCCCGGCGAGCCGTCCCAGGGCAGCCGGGTGACGTCGCCGCCCTCCTCGTCGGTGCCGATCAGCAGCGGCAACTCCGGGTCGGAGGCGCACGCGGCGGCGGTCTGCGCGGCGAGGGCGGCGGGTGTCGCGGGGATGTTGTCGCCCATCAGGATCAGCCCGCCGAGCCCGTAGCGGTCGGCGAAGGCCCGCAGCGCGGCACCGTCGGTGCCCGGTCCGTGCAGGATGAACAGGCTCGCGACCTCCTGCCGCAGCGTCATGTTCGCCAGCCGTGCGTCCGCGTACGCGGCGACCGGGTCGGGCGAACGCGTCGCGGTCGCAGCCGGCGTCGGCCGGGCCGACGCCGAGCCCGGCGCCGCGGACGCCCCGCCCGTGGCCGTGGCCGTGGGTCGCCCGGCTCCGGCACCCGCCGCGCACCCCGCGAGCGTCGCCGTCAGCGTCGCGGTCAGGGTCGCGGCGACCACCGCGGGGAACCATCGGGAGCGTCGCATCCCAGCGATGGTAGCCCTCAGCCCTTGACGGCACCTCCGAGCCCGGCGCTGCGCAGGAACAGCCCCTGGAACACCAGGAACAGCACGATCGGGATGAGCGTGGAGATCGCCAGCGCCGCGAGGTACACGTCCAGCTGGATCGCCGCCTGCAGGGTCGGCAGCCGCACCGACAGCGGCTGGATGCCGGGGTCGCGCAGCACCAGCAGCGGCCAGAGGTAGTCCTTCCACGCAGCGATGATCGCGAACACCGACACGACGCCGAGGATCGGCTTGGACATCGGAAGGACGATCGACCAGAACAGCCGGAACGGTCCCGCCCCGTCGGTGCGCGCCGCCTCGAACACCTCGCGCGGCAGGTTGTCGAAGAAGCGCTTGACCAGCACCAGGTTGAACGCGCTCGCGCCCGCGGGCAGCCAGACCGCCCAGAACGTGTTGATCAGCGACTGGCCGAGCAGCGGCGGGTTCAGGATCGTCAGGTACAGCGGGACCAGCAGCACCACCGACGGCACGAACAGCGTGCACAGGATGAGCCCGTAGAGCACCTTTCCGTACTTCGGCCGGAGCACGCTCAGCGCGTAGCCCCCGGTGGTCGCGACGATGACCTGCATCGCCCACGAGCCGGCCGCGACCCAGATCGTGTTCATGAACTGCACGTCGATGTGCACCGTCGACCACGCCGTCGACAGGTTCGCCCAGTCGACGCCGTTCGGCCAGAGCGCCATCGGCGTCTTCAGCGTGTCGGCGGTGGGAGTGATCGCCGACTTCGCCAGCCACAGCAGTGGTCCGAGCCCGACGACCAGCAGGACGACCAGCAGCACCGCGTTGATCACCCCGCTGGAGACGCGCACCCCGCGCCGGCGCCGGTCGGAGACGGAGAGGATGCCGCGGTCGCCGTCGTCGGCGGACCGGCGGCGGCGCCGGGGCGGGCGGCCGCCCGGCGCGCCGTCCCCGTCGAGCTGCTCGCCGGCGACATCGGTGAGGACGCGCCGCACTTCGGGCGGGGTCTGGGTGGAGGTGGTCAATTCTGGCTCCAGGACTTGGTGAGGCGGAAGTAGACGAGGGAGAGCACGGCGAGGAACGCCGCCAGCATGAGGCTGAGCGCGGTCGCGGCGCCGTAGTCGCCGCCCAGCGAGTTCTGGAACGCGTAGCGGTAGATCAGCAGCAGGATCGTCACGGTCGAGTCGACCGGCCCTCCCCCGGTGAACAGGAACGGCTCCAGGAACACCTGCGCGGTCCCGATGATCTGCAGGATGAGCGTGATCAGCAGGACGCTGCGCAGTTGCGGCAGCGTCACGTGCCAGATCTTCCGCCAGATCCCGGCGCCATCCACCTCGGCCGCGTCGTACAGCTCCGGCGCGACGCCGGTGATCGCGGCCAGGTAGATGATGATCGTGCCGCCCGCCGCCGCCCAGGTCGCCTCGACGACGAGCGAGGGCATCGCCTGGGTGGCGTCCTGGATCCACGGCTGCGGTGGGATCCCCACCCACCCGAGGATGGTGTTGAAGACGCCGGTCGGCCGCGCGTCGTAGAAGAACTTCCACAGCAGCACCGCCACCACCGGCGGCACGACGACCGGCAGGTAGGCCAGCGCGCTGTAGAGGCCCTTCGCGCGCTTGACCTCGCTCATCAGCACCGCGGCGACGAGCGGGATCGGGTAGCCGAGGATGAGCGCGAGGAAGGCGAACCAGGCGGTGTTGCCGACCGCCGTCCAGAACAGCGGGTCGTTCACCACCTGCACGAAGTTGTCCCAGCCGACCCAGGTGGGCGCCGAGACGAGGTTGGTGTGCTGGAAGCTCATCACGACGCTGCGGACGATGGGCCACCAGGAGAAGACGCCGAAGATCACGAGCATCGGCGTGAGGAACAGGAGGGTCGTCAGCCCTCCTCCCCTGATCCAGGTGAGCGGGCTCCGCCGCGGCCGGCTTCTCGCGGCCGCCTGTGTGGGGCGGGGTCGGTCGATCGCTGTCATGCGCAGGTCCTTCTGTGCGGGTGCCGGCGGGAGGCGCGTCGCTGACGCGGCCTCCCGCCGGCGGGGGGTGAGGTGCCCGGCCGTGCCGGGAAGGGGGTCCGGCTACTTGTCCGCGTCGACGAGCTTCTGGATATCGCTGTCGACCTTGCTGAGCAGCGCGTCCACGTCCGCGTTCTTGTCGGTGAGCACCGCCTGGACGACGGAGTCGAGCGCGCCGTACAGCTCCTGGGTGTGCTTGTTGGGCTCCGGGACGAGGTTCGCGTCGAAGATCGCGTCCGTGAACGGCGCGACGTTCTCCTGCGGGACGTTGATCTCCTCCTTGATCCACTCCATGTTCTGGTCGTAGGTGGCCTTGTCGAACACCGGGAGGGTCGGGACGCCGACCGGCTGGCCCGACTTCACCAGCACCTTGGCGTCGGCGACGGCCTGGTCCTCGTTGAGCAGCTTCTGCATGTAGTAGAAGTCGATCCACTTCACCGCGGCCTCCTTCTGGGCCTGCGACGACTTGGGGCTGACCGCCGCGACGTTGCCGCCGCCGAGCACGCCGGCGTCCTTGTTGCTGCTGTCGATCGGCAGCATGGTCAGCCCGTAGTTCTTCGGGTCGACCGCGTTCTGCTGCACGAGCGTGGTGAGCACGTCGGAGCCGGACGGGTACATCGCGACCTGGCCGGCGCCGAACGCCTGGTTGATGCCGCTCCAGTCGAGCAGGAAGTTGCTGCCGACCGAGTTGTCCTCCCAGCGGAGGTCGTGCAGCCACTGCAGCGCCTCCTTGGTCACCGGGTTGTTGGTGGTGACCGTCGTCTTCCCGCCGTCGCTGGTCTCCATCCGGCCGCCGCGCGCGTAGACCGTCGTGGTCAGCTCCCAGCCGCCGGTGTTGCCCTGCGTCATCTGCATGTAGCCGGCGACGCCGGGGACCTTCTCGGCGATGGTCTTGGCGTCGGCGCGGACCTCGTCCCAGGTCGTCGGCGGCTTGTCCGGGTCGAGCCCGGCCTTCTGGAAGAGCTCACGGTTGTAGGAGAGCCCCATCGCGTACGGCCCGTACGGGATCCCGTAGATCTTGTCGCCCTGCTTGGCGACCGCGAGGACGTTCTCGTTGAACGTGTCCGCGTACGGCAGCTTCTTCACCTCGGCGGTGATGTCGGCCAGCTGGCCGGCCTGCAGCAGCGACTGGGAGTCGGTGAAGGGGACGTTGAAGACGTCGGGAAGGGTGCCGCCCGCGAGCTGCGTCGCGAAGGTCGGGCCCGTCCACTGGTACTCCTCGGACTTCACGACGATGTCGGGGTTCGCCTTCTCGAACTCCTTGACGCGGTCGTCGAAGGCCTTGAACGCGGCCTTGTCGCTGCCGGGGATGAGGCTGGCGACCGTGATGTGGACCTTGCCGTCGCCGGAGTCCGAGCCGGACGACGAGCATCCGGCCAGGAGCCCCGCTCCGGCGATCGTGACCGCGGCCACCGCCGCGATCGTGCGTGCTGACTTCATTGTCGGTGACGTTCCTTTCATTCAGTGGTGAGGTTCTCCGGCGGCTAGTGCTGTGTTCTGAGCCACGCCGTGGAGTCGGAAGGCAGCTGGCCGCCGGCGAGCGGGCTGCTGCTGAGCAGGATGGCGACGTGATCGGGCAGGTCGACCGGCGCCGCCGAGAGGTTGGTGACGGAGACGAAGCGCTCGCCGCGCTCGAAGACCAGCACCCCGTCCGGGGCGTCCCGCCAGGTCAGCGGTCCGTCGCCGAGCCCCGGCTCGCTCCGCCGCAGTCGCAGCGCCTGGCGGTAGAGCCAGAGCATCGAGGACGGGTCGCTCTGCTGCGCCTGGACCGTCAGCGCCGCCCAGGACGCCGGCTGCGGGAGCCACGGCTCCGCCGTCGCGCCGTCGGGGCTGAAGCCGAACGGCGGCGTGAGGCCGCGCCACGGCAGCGGCACCCGGCAGCCGTCCCGTCCGGGGTCGACGCCGCCGGAGCGGAAGTGCATCGGGTCCTCGATCCGGTCCTCGGGCAGGTCCTCGACCTCGGGCAGGCCGAGCTCGTCGCCCTGGTACAGGTAGAGCGACCCCGGCAGCGCCGCCGTGAGCAGGGCCGCCGCCCTGGCCCGCCGGGTGCCGACGGCGAGGTCGGTGGACGTTCCGCGGCGCTTCGTGGCGAATGCGAACGAGCTGTCCTCTCGCCCGTAGCGGGTGACCGGCCGGGTCACGTCGTGGTTGGACAGCACCCACGTGCTCGGTGCGCCGACCGGGGCGTGCGCCGCGAGGGTCTGGTCGATGGACGCGCGCAGCTGGCGCGCATCCCACGGCCGGGCCAGGAAGTCGAAGTTGAAGGCGGTGTGCAGCTCGTCCGGGCGCAGGTACTTCGCGAACCGGTCGATGTCCGGCAGCCAGATCTCGCCGACGAGGACGCGGGTGCCGGGATAGGAGTCAGCGAGCCGGCGCCACGAGCGGTAGATGTCGTGGAGCTCGTCCCTGTCCTGGTTCGGGTGCTCCCCCGGTCCCGGGTCGGCCGGCACCTCCGGCAGCGCCGCGTCCTTCACGAGCAGGGCGGCCGAGTCGATGCGCACGCCGGCGACGCCGCGGTCGAACCAGAACCGCAGGATGTCCTCGTGCTCGGCGCGCACGTCCGGGTGCTCCCAGTTGAGGTCGGGCTGCTGCGGGCTGAACAGATGCAGGTACCATTCGCCCGGCGTCCCGTCCGGGTCGGTGGTCCTGGTCCAGGTGTCGCCGCTGAAGTTCGACGGCCACCTCGTCGGCATGCCGTCGCCGTTCTCGCCGCGGCCGGGCCGGAACCAGAACCGCTCGCGCTCGGGCGAGCCGGGACCGGCGGCCAGCGCCGCCTGGAACCAGGGGTGCTCGTCGGAGACGTGGTTGGGGACGACGTCGATGATCGTGCGGATGCCCAGCGCAAGGGCCTCGGCGATGAGCGCCTCCGCCTCGGCCAGGTCGCCGAACGCCGGGTTGATCCTGCGGTAATCGGCGACGTCGTAGCCGCCGTCGGCCAGCGGGGAGGCGTACCACGGCGTGAACCAGATCGCGTCGACGCCCAGGTCGCGCAGGTAGCCCAGGTGCTGCCGGACGCCCGCCAGGTCCCCGACCCCGTCCCCGTTCCCGTCCGCGAAGCTGCGCGGGTAGACCTGGTAGATGACGGCGCTGCGCCACCACTGCGGATCGTCGGCCGGGGCGGGTGCGGCCGGCGCCGTCGCTGCGCTCGCGGTCGCTACGGGCGCGGCGGTCTTGCCGGCCAGCACGGAGAGGTCCACGGTGAGCCCTTCGCTCTGTGCGACCCCGGGCGGGGTCGGCGTTGCTCACCGAATGTAGCTATCGCGACAGAATGACGCAAGAACTAAACAATACGCAATTCGTTTGCGTACATTTGCGCCGAATTGCGTTACGAGACCGCGTGCGTCGCCGGTCCGGTCGAGCCGCGGACGACCAGCTCCGGCTCGAAGAACAGCTCGTCCCTGATCGCCGAGTCGCTCGAGATCTGCCGCAGCAGCAGCTCGATCACGGTGCGGCCCATCGGCTCGATCGGCTGACGGATCGTCGTCAGCGGCGGCTCCGTGCAGTTCATCAGCGCGGAGTCGTCGTAGCCGACGATCGACACGTCGCCCGGCACCGACAGCCCGGCCCGCCGCGCCGCGCGGATCGCGCCGAGCGCCATCGGGTCGCTCGCGCACACGATCGCGGTCACCCCGGCGGCGAGCAGCCGCGCCGCCGCGGCCTGCCCCGCCTCCAGCGAGTACAGCGAGTTGACCACGAGGCTCTCGTCGAACTCCTGCCCCCAGCCGGCCAGGATGCGCCTGGCCGCCTCGAGCTTGCGCTGCGACGGGACGTGGTCGCGCGGCCCGAGCAGCAGACCGATCCGCTCGTGGCCGAGCGAGCGCAGGTGCCCGAGCGCCTGCGCCGTCGCCACCGAGTCGTCGCAGGACACCGTCGCGAAGTGCAGGGCGTCCACCGGCGCGTTGACGAGCACCGTCGGCAGGTGCAGGTCCGCCAGGCGCGCATAGTGCTCGTGGGAGGCGTCCTGCTGCGCGTACGCCCCGCCGACGAACACCACGCCGGACACCTGCTGCTGCAGGAGCAGCTCGACGTAGTCCGCCTCGGAGATGCCGCCTGCGGTCTGCATGCACAGCACCGGCGTGTAGCCGTTCTGCGCGAGCGCACCGCCGATGATCTCGGCGAACGCGGGGAAGATCGGGTTCTGCAGCTCCGGCAGGACCAGGCCGACAAGGCGCGCGCGCTCGCCGCGGAGCTTGCTCGGCCGTTCGTAGCCCAGCACATCCAGCGCCGTCAGGACCGCCTGCCGGGTGGCGTCGGAGACCCCCGGCTTGTCGTTGAGCACGCGGCTCACGGTCGCTTCGCTCACTCCGACCTTGCGCGCCACCTCGGCGAGACGTTTCGACATGCCCACAGTGTACGCAAATCCTTGCAGATCGACGCAAGCCCTTTGCAGCATCCACCCGCGGGCCTACGATGACGCCATGGCGAACAAGCCCCTCTCCCTGCTGCTCGCCAGTCACCCCGGCCCGACCGCCGTCGTCACGGTGATCGCGACCGGCCTCGGCATCGGCCTCGGCTACCCGCCCGCCCGCCTGCTCGTGCTCGCCGTCGCCATCCTGCTCGGCCAGCTCTCGATCGGCTGGTCGAACGATTGGCTCGATGCGGCGCGCGACCGCTCCGTGCTGCGGGCGGACAAGCCGGCGGCCCGCGGCGACATCCCGGTCCCCGTGGTGCGCGCGTCCGCGTTCGTGGCGGTCGCCACCGCACTGCTGGCGACGGTCGTGCTCGGCTGGGCGGCGCTCGCGGCGCACACGGTCGCCATCGCCGGAGGCTGGGCCTACAACCTGGGGCTCAAGCGGACCGCCTTCTCCTTCGTCCCGTTCGCCGTCAGCTTCGGACTGCTGCCCGCGATCGCGACCCTCGGCCAGGAACACCCGGCCTGGCCGGCGCCCTGGGTGCTCGTCGCCGGCGCGCTGCTCGGCGTCGCCGCGCACATCACGAACGTGCTCCCGGATCTGGCCGACGACGCCCGCACGGGCATCAGCGGGATGCCGCACCGGCTCGGCGCGCGGCGCAGCGGCGTCCTCGCGTTCGGCTGCCTCGCCGTGGCGACCGCGCTCGTCGCGTTCGGTCCCGGCCTTCCGGTGCGCCCGCTGCTCGTCGCCGGGCTCGCGATCGGGCTGGCCGCCGCGGTCACCGGCGTCGTGCTCGTGCTGCGGCGCAGCCCGACGCGGCTGCTCATGCAGCTCATCATGACGTGCGCGATCGTCGACGTCGCGATGCTCGCGCTCGCCGGTCAGTCCATCACGGTCTGAATCGGCTCAGCCGCCGGCTCGTGGTTCCTGATCCCGATCGCCGAGACCACGCCGCCGACGATCAGCAGGCCGGCGGTCGCGAGCATCGCCCGGTGCATCCCGTCCACATCCAGCTGCTGGCCGATGATGATGCCGGCCATCGCGACCGTGATCAGTCCCGCGATGCGCGAGACCGCGTTGTTCACGGCGGAGCCGATGCCCGCCTGGCCCGGGTGGATCGAGCCGAGGATGGCGCTGGTCAGCGGCGCCACCGTCATCGAGAGCCCGACGCCGAACAGCAGGACGCCGGGAAGCAGGTTGAACCAGTAGTCGACGTGCGAACCGAGCAGCAGCATCCAGAGGAAACCGGCGGAGGCGACGATCGGGCCGACCGCCATGAAGAACCGCGGCCCGTAGCGGCCGGCGAGACCGCCGAAGTAGCCGGAGAGCAGCAGCATGCACAGCGTCGAGGGGATGAACACGAAGCCGGCGACCGTCGCCGCGAAGCCGACCACCTGCTGCAGGTAGAGCGTCACCATCAGCGGCCCGAACGACAGAGCGCCGTACACGAACGCGGTCGCCAGGTTGCCGACCCAGAAGTTGTGCACCTGGAACAGCCCGAGCGGCAGCATCGGCTGCTTCACCCGGGTCTCGGCGATGAAGAAGCCGACGAGGGACGCGATGCCGATCACGAACGGGATCCACACCCGCGGGCTCCCCCAGCCGTACGCGCCCTGCTCGATCAGGGCGAACACGGTGCCGGCCAGACCGATCGAGCCGAGCACGGCGCCGAGGATGTCGACCCGTCCCCCGCTCCCGGTGTCGCTCTGCCCGAGCGTGAGCATCAGCAGCAGCGTGATCGCGATCGGGATGACGTTGATCACGAACACCCAGCGCCAGGACAGCGTGTCGACGAAGATGCCGCCGATCACCGGGCCCGCGATCATCGCGATGCCGGTCCACGCCGTCCACCGGCCGATCGCCTTCGCCTGCGCCGCCCCCTCGAACGTCGAGATGATGATGGCGAGCGAACTCGGCACCAGCAGCGCGCCCGCCACGCCCTGCAGCGCTCGCGAGACGACGAGGAACACGCCGTTCGGCGCGAACGCGCACAGCAGCGAGGTCACCAGGAAGCCGATCAGGCCCGCGTAGAGCACGCGCTTGCGGCCGAACACGTCGGACAGCGAGCCGGCGATCAGGATGAGCGAGCCGAGCGTCACCAGGTAGGCGTCGACCACCCACTGCTGCAGTGGGAGTCCGCCGCCGAGCTCCTTGTCGATGGCGGGCAGCGCGACGTTGATCACCGCGCCGTCGAGGAACGCGACGAAGCTGGCGAGGATGGCGACGACGAGGACCCGGAACTGCAACGACGACATCTTCTCCCGGGCCATCCCCTCATTCAACGACCCCGATGCGGATGCGCGCAAGCGCCGTCGCCTCGGCGTATCGTGACGACGTGTCGCAGCAGCAGCGTCCCATCCCCGCATCCCGCGGCCCGCACCGGCTTCGCGCCGAGGTGCTGACCCGGCTCGCCTGGCTCGGTGTTCTGCTGCTGACGAGCCTGTTCCACGCCGTCCGCGGGGCCCCGCTCGACGCCGGCATCTACGCGGCTGGCGCGGCGGTGCTCGCATTGGACAGACTCGGCTGGCTGCGCATCCCGCTCCGGCTGCGTGCCGACAGGGACACCGTGCGTCGGCGCGTTCTCGCCGGCGTCCTGATCGCGGTCGCCGCGCTGACACTCGCCGTCACCCCGCTCTACAGCGCCGCCGACACCGCGATCGTCGTCGGTCTGGGAGTCCTGCTGCTGCCGGTCGCGTGGGCGGATCGCCCGGGGCCGGCCGGAGGCGCCGGCGACGCCGCCGAGCGCGCAGCGCTGCGCAGGGCGGCGATCGCCTGGTCCGCCGTGATCGCGGCGGGCTGCCTGTGGGAGCTGGCCGCGTTCTTCCTCGGCCGCGGTACGCCGGGCGGAATCACCGACTACCCCGCCCTCTCCGATCTCACCGATCCGCTGCTGGCATGGCCGCCCGCGCGCGCAGTCCTGGTCGCGTGCTGGCTGCTCGGCGGTTACGCGCTGGTGCGCAGGGGGTGGGCGCGGTGAGGGAGGTGACGATCGCCGGGTTCGTGCTCTGCGGGGCGCTCATCGTCCTTCTCGTCGTGCGATCCCGCCGCGACCCGCTGCGCAGTGCGCGACTCGGTTCCCTGCTCGACGTCGTGATGACCGACCGGGCGGCGCGGATCACCATCCTGCTGTTCTGGTGGTGGCTCGGCTGGCACTTCCTCGCCGTGCCGCCGGCGCCCTAGTCCTCCACCCGGCCTTTCGCGCAGGTCTGCTGCGCAGCGGTCTGTCCGGTGACGGTGTCCGGAAGTGCCCCGTCGCCGCCCGGCGTCGCAGGGGCCGAGGTGGACGGCCCCGGTCCGCCGGGCGCGTCCGCGCCTGCCGACGGCGTGGCGGGCGCCGGGCCGCCGGCGCTCGGCGGCGTCGCGCCGCCCGCTCCCTGCTGCGCCGCCACCGCCCGGCCCGGCGCACCGCTCAGTTTCAGCGGGCGGTCGGCGACGAGCGCGGCGCTCACGGCGGCGGCCGCGGACTCGTCCGGCACGACGCGGTTCGGGTCGTCCGGGTCGTCCACCACCGGGTACTGCAGGAACACGATGTTCTCCAGGCCGGTGTTCTTCACGGCAAGGGCGATCTGGACGAGCGTCGTGGGGTTGCGCAGGGTGTCCGACGGCGTGATGTTCGCCACCGCTGCCTTCGCCAGCGCGTACAGCTTCACCGGGTCGCCGAGCACCCCGCCGTTCACGATCTTCCGCGCGAGAGCGGACAGGAACACCTGCTGGCTGCTGATCCGGGACAGGTCGCTGGCGTCGCCGACGCCGTGCCGGGAGCGCAGGAACGACTGCGCCTCCGCGCCGACCAGCGTGTGCTCGCCGGCCGAGAGATCGAGCGCGGGATGGGTCCTGGTGTCCCGCATCGGCGACGCCAGGCACACGGTCACGCCGCCGACGGCGTCGGAGAGCGCCGTCACCCCCGCGAAGTTCACGACCGCCCCGAACGGGATGTCGAGGCCCGTGAGCCGGGAGACGGCGAGCACGACGCACGAGAGCCCGCCGTCCGTGAGCGCCGTGTTGAACTGCGCGGTGTGCGGAGCACCGTTGGCCGGATCGGAGCAGTCTGGCAGCTCGGTGACCAGGTCGCGCGGGAAGCTGACGACCGCCGCGCTGCGGTGGTCGGCGGCCACGTGCAGCAGCATGGTCACGTCGTTGTGACCAGCTCCGCCCTCCGCCTGGTCCTCCGGGTTGTCGTACGGGCCGCCCAGGCCCTCCCTGCTGTCCGTGCCGACCAGGACGAGATTGATGCCGCCCTTCAGCGCGCCGACGTCCGGCACGTCCTGCTGCGTCCCTCCCCCGAGCTTGCTGAGGGCCGCGCCCGGCTTCACGGACCGCGCGACATCCCACACGCCGTAGGCGGCGACGCCCGCCGCTGAGAACAGCAGGACGCAGACGGCGATGCCGAGCAGCCGGAGCGCCGAGCGCGGCCCGGTGCGCGGGGCGAGCCTGCCGTGGCGCGCGATCTCCGGCTCGTGCGTTCGGTCGACCATGCCCAGACCCTATCCCTGGGAAGGCGCTTCCCCGGGCGGGCTCCTGGCTGATTGCCAGGTGCGGCGGCAGCCTAGTCGTTGCCCTTGGTGCAGGTCTGCTGCGCGGCGGTCTGGCCGGTGACGGTGTCCGGCAGCTCGACCGTCCCGGCGCCGGTCGGCGTGGGGGTCGGAGCGCCCGGCGCGGGGGGCGTGGTGGGAGTGCCGGTCGACGTGTCCGCCGGCGGCGCGGTGTCGGTCGGCGCCGGCGTGTTCGTGGCGTTCGGGTCCTCCGCCGCGCGCCCCGTGCTGCCGGTCAGCTTCACCGGCTGGTCCTTGACGAGAGCCTCGTTCACGGCGTCCGCCGCGTAGCTCGGGATCACCCGGTTCACGTTGTCGGGGTCGCCGACCGTGGGGTACTGCAGGAACACCATGTTCTGCAGGCCCGTGTCCTTCACCGCCAGCGCGATCTCCACGAGCGTCGTCGGGTTGCGCAGCGACTCGGACGGCGTCACGTTCGACACGACCGCCTTCGCCAGTGCGTAGAGCTGGACGGGGTTCGCCAGCACGCCCCCGCTGACGATCTTGCGGGCGAGCGCGGAGAGGAACACCTGCTGGTTCGAGATGCGGCCGAGGTCGCTGCCGTCGCCGACGCCGTGCCGCGAGCGCAGGAACGACAGCGCCTGGTCGCCGACGAGGGTGGAGTCGCCGGCAGGGAGGTCGAGCGGCGGGTTCGTGTACTCGTCGACCACCGGGGACGCCAGGCACACCGTCACCCCGCCGACGGCGTTGGAGAGCGCGCTCACCCCGGCGAAGTTCACCGTCGCCGCGAACGGGATCTGCACCCCGGTCAGCTGCTCGACGGTGAGCACCACGCACGCGAGACCGCCGCGCGAGAGCGCCGTGTTGAACTGCGCGTAGTCGGAGCCGTACACCGTCCCCTGGCCGTCCGGCGACGGGCAGTCCGGGATCTCCACCATCAGGTCGCGCGGGAAGCTGACGACCATCATGCTCTTGTGGTCCTGGGCGATGTGCAGCAGCATCGTCACGTCGTTGTTGCCGGCGCCGCTGCTCGCGTCCTGCTCCTCCGAGCTCTGGTAGATCCCGCCGAGACCCGTGCGGCTGTCCGTGCCGGCGAGCAGGAGGTTCACGCCGCCGTCGATCGCGCCCACGTTCGGGATGTCCTGCGGCAGCGCGGTGTGGCCCGGTAGCGCGACCAGCTTGACGCCGGTCTGCACCGAACGGGTGACGTCCCACACGGCGTACGCGGCGACCGACACCGTGCTGACGAGCGCGACGGCGACGACCCCGGCGAGCAGCTTCGCGACACTGGACACCGCACGCCTGCGGGGCAGCCGGCCGTGGCGGACCGCTGGTGCGCCCTTCGCGCGCTGGTGGCGACGTGGCAGATCGGTCATCCCGGCCTCTCCGGTACGAACAGGTGGCTGGGCAGAATCCTACCGACTGGTCGCGTCTGCAACGTTGCGCGGTACGGTGCGCCCGACGGACGCGAAAAAGCCCGGTCCGCGTGGACCGGGCTTCTCTCGGGTGGATCTGAGGGGACTCGAACCCCTGACCCCCTGCATGCCATGCAGGTGCGCTACCAGCTGCGCCACAGACCCGTTTCGTTTTCCCGGAGCTCTCCGGGGCAACTCATTCAGCTTACTACACGCGGGCAGCCCTGCGAAAATCGGCGCGGCATCCCGGGCGTGTACGCCGGCCCGTCACTCGGCGGGCTCGTGCACGGGCAGCTCGACCGGGATGACCGGGCAGTCCTTCCAGAGCCGCTCGAGCGCGTAGTACATGCGGTCCTCCTCGTGGAAGACGTGCACCACCAGGTCGCCGAAGTCGAGCAGCACCCAGCGGCCCTCCGCCTTGCCCTCGCGGCGCAGCGTGCGGACGCCGGCCTCGTTGAGCCGGTCCTCCACCTCGGACGCGATCGCGATCACGTTGCGCTCGACGCGGCCGGAGACCAGCAGGAACGCGTCCGTCAGGGGCAGCGGCCCCGAGACGTCGAGCGCGACGGGATCCGAGCCGCCCTTCGCGTCGGCGGCCGCGGCCGCGATCTGCAGGATGTCCCGGGCGTGCTGGGATGCGGTCACAGAAGGTCCTTCATGGTCGGGCTCGTCATCAGAAGAGGTGGAGGGCGTACGCGGCCACCAGGAGGCCGATCACGCCGACGGCGAGGACGCCCGCCGTCACCATCAGGACGATCGGGAGCGTATTGCCGCGCTTCTTGGGAGGGGTGATCACGCCGCGCGTCGACGTGTGCGAGCTGATCGCGCGCGACGCCCGGACCGGGGCCACCTCGGAGGTGTTGAACTCGTTCTCCTCGTCGTCGAGCAGGCGGTCGATGTCGGACGAGTCGATGTGGTCGGGGTGCGCGCCGGTGGCGCCGAGCGCGCGAGGCAGGTCGATCGAGCCGGTGACCAGGATCTCGCCGGTGCTGGTCAGCGGGCCGGTCGCGTCCGCCTGCGGCAGGCTCGGCAGGATCAGCGCGTTGGTGGTGGTCGCGGCCGTCGAGTGGGCGACGTTGCGCGAGGTCACGGGAGCGTTCTTGTCGTCGAGCTCCGCCGCGGTCGACCAGTGGCCGGTGGGCGGGGTGAACGGACGGCGCTCCTCCGGGGAGGCGGCGGGCGCGTCCGGCGCCTCGGCGTCCGGCTTCTTCTCGTCCTTCCACGGCGTCGGGATGCCGAGCGCCGTGAAGGCGGAGGTCGCCGACTGGGTCACGGTCGCGTCCGGCCCGTTCGACGCGCTCGCCGGGGCGGGCGTCGCTGCGGGAGCGGACGACGCTCCCGCGCTGAACGGCCAGGCGGTCTTGGCGCTGGTGTCCGGTGCGGCGGGTGCCGACGGCGCGGCCGGCGCCGCAGCGGCGGGGGCGGCGGGCGTGGCATCCGCGTCCGGCGTGAAGGTGACGGGGAAGACGGCGTCGGTGACCGGCGCCCCGTGGTTGGCCTGCTGGTTCGCCTCCTGCGCCTGCAGCATCGCGCGCAGCTCGCGGCGGGTGAGCGTCCGCTCACCCGTGCCGCCGGCGGTCGTCGCGGCGGGCGTCGGGGTCACGACCCCGACCGGCTGGGTCACCGGCTCCGGGGTCTCCGGGTCGGAGGCCTGACGGAAGAGTCCGGATCCGCTCTGGGGCTCGTCGCGCTTCGCGGGGGATGCGCCGCGGCCGGCGTCGAAGACCAGGTCGTCGAAGCCGCCGGAGCTGGACGCGGGCCGGCTGGGGCTGTGCACGCCGGGGTCGGCGAACGCGGTCGCGGGGATGGCCGGGGCCTCCTGAGCGGGCGCGGGCGGCACCTGCTGCTCGTCGGCGGGCGCCTCCTGAGGCTCGGCACGGAACGTCGTGGTCATCTCGGGGATCTCCCCCGCCGGCGTCGGTTCGGCCGTTCCGGCACGTC
The DNA here is from genome assembly GCF_051955155.1 of Leifsonia sp. Taxonomy (NCBI): domain Bacteria; kingdom Bacillati; phylum Actinomycetota; class Actinomycetes; order Micrococcales; family Microbacteriaceae; genus Leifsonia; species Leifsonia sp. The sequence continues at coordinate 30,201 of NZ_JBQCGZ010000054.1, read as the reverse complement.
GTGCCGCCTGCCGCTCGTTCTCCCGAGCCTGCCGCCGTGTCTGAGGCGGCTGGCTCGCATTCGTCGGCTGTTCAGGCCACAAACTCATGCCACGCTCCGATACAAGTGGTGTTTGGAGATGTACTGTACGACGCCATCAGGTACGAGGTACCAGACCGGGAATCCCCTGCTCACCCGGCTCCGGCAGTCAGTGGACGAGATCGCCAGGGCCGGAACTTCCAACAAGCTTACGTCTTGTTTCGGCAATCCAGAAATACTCAAGTCATGTCCCGGACGACTCACAGCAACGAAGTGCGCCAGCTTCCAGAGCTCCTCGACATCCCGCCAGCTGAGGATCTGCGCGATGGCGTCCGCGCCCGTGATGAAGAACAGCTCGGCGTCCGGTCGCTCCTCGTGCAGATCGCGGAGCGTGTCGATCGTGTACGTGGCGCCGGCGCGGTCGATGTCGACCCTGCTGACCGTGAAGCGCGGGTTGGAGGCGGTCGCGATGACCGTCATGAGGTAGCGATGCTCCGCCGGGGTGACGGCGCCCTTCTGCCAGGGCTGGCCGGTGGGGACGAAGACGACCTCATCGAGGTCGAAGGACTGCGCGACTTCGCTGGCGGCGACCAGGTGGCCGTGGTGGATGGGGTCGAAGGTCCCGCCCATCACGCCGATGCGAGGGCGGCGGCTCTTCTCCGTCAGCTCCATGCCGCGGCGGCTCAGTGTCCCTGGGTCGGGTGCCCGGTGCCGTGGTGGGTCGCGCCGGGCGCGCCGGCGTGGCTGGCCGCGTCGGCCGCGGAACGGTGGCTGTGCCGGTTGGCGACGTCCTTGTAGCTCCAGGTGACGCCGAGGAGCAGCAGGAAGACGACGATGGCGATGGCGCCGAACGCCCACGTGGGCATCGGCAGCTCGACGTGTGCCTCCGCTGCGGCGAGGACGGTCGTCAGGTGGGACATCGTGTTCGTTCCTTTCGGTGCGCTGTGGCGCGAAGCCTGATCCAGTCTAGCGGGCGGTCACGCGCGGATCTGACCCGACCCGCGCACGATCCACTTGGTGCTGGTGAGCTCGGGCAGCCCCATCGGGCCGCGGGCGTGCAGCTTCTGCGTGGAGATGCCGACCTCCGCGCCGAAGCCGAACTCGCCGCCGTCGGTGAACCGGGTGGACGCGTTGACCATCACCACGGCGGAGTCGACCTCGTTCAGGAAGCGCTCCGCGTTCGCGAGGTCGTTCGTCACGATCGCCTCGGTGTGCTGCGTGGAGTAGCGGCGGATGTGCTCGATCGCCGCGTCCAGGCCGTCCACCACCCTGACCGAGATGTCGAGGCTCATGTGCTCCGTCGCGTAGTCCTCCTCGGTCACCGGGACGCCGCCCGGCGCGAACGGCAGCGCGGTCTCGTCGGCGTGGATGGTGACGCCGGCGTCGGCGAGGGCGCCGAGAACGGGCGGCAGCAGGCGCTCGGCGGCCGAGCGGTGCACCAGCAGCGTCTCCACCGCGTTGCAGACGCTCGGGCGCTGGACCTTGGCGTTGCGGACGATGTCCACCGCCCAGTCCTCGCGGGCGCTCTCGTCCAGGACGATGTGCACGACCCCGGCACCGGTCTCGATCACCGGGACCGTCGACTCGGTGACGACGGTGCGGATCAGGTCGGCGCTCCCCCGCGGGATGAGGACATCGACGAACCCGCGGGCGCGCATCAGCTCCGCGGCGCCCTCTCGGCCGAAGTCGTCGATCGTCTGCGCGGCATCGGCCGGAAGTCCGGCGGTCGCGAGCGCGTCCTGGATCGCGCCGACGAGCACGCGGTTGGTGTTGATCGCCGCGCTGCCGCCCCGCAGCACGACCGCGTTGCCGCTCTTGATCGCGAGGGCCGCGATGTCGACGGTGACGTTCGGCCTGGCCTCGTAGATGGCGCCGACGACACCGAACGGCACCCGCACCTGGGTGATCCTGACGCCGTTCGGAAGCGCGCTGCCGCGCACCGCCTGGCCGACGGGATCGGTCAGCCCGACCACCTCGAGCACCGCGTCCGCGAGCGACTGCAGGCGGGCGGGGGTGAGCGTGAGGCGGTCGAGCAGCCCGGTGCTCAGTCCGTTCTCACGGCCGTTGGCCACATCGAGCTCGTTCGCGGCGAGGATCTCGTCCGCGGACGCGAGCACGCCGGCGGCGATCGCCGAGAGCGCGGCGTTCTTGCGCTCGGTGGTGGCGGTCGCGAGCTCGATGGAAGCGCGCTTCGCCGCGCTCAACCGGTCGGAGAGGGTGGTGGCGGCGGAGGTGGTCTGCGACATGGGTCAAGTCTAGAACGCGGCGACGTCGGCGTCCTCGGCCGACGGTGCGGGGGCGAACCAGGTGCCGACCGGCTCGCCGCGCAGCGCCTCGGAGACCAGTGCCGTGGCCGTCAGGATCACGGCCGTGCCGCGCTCGGCGGCCTGCCGGGCCGCGGACACCTTCGTCAGCGCACCGCCGGTGCCGACGCCGGAGAGCCCGGTCGCGCCGATCTCGACGCCCTCGAGCCCGTCGTCCCAGCCGACCTCGGCGATCCGTTCCGCGCCGGGCTCCTGCGGCGGCCTGGTGTACAGCGCGTCGACGTCGGAGAGCAGCACGAGCAGGTCCGCCTCCACCAGCAGCGCGACGAGCGCCGCGAGCCGGTCGTTGTCGCCGAAGCGGATCTCGTGGGTCGCGACGGTGTCGTTCTCGTTGACGATGGGCAGGATGCGCAGGTCGAGCAGTCGCTCCATCGCCCGCTTCGCGTTGCTGCGGTGCGTCGGGTTCTCCATGTCGCCCGCGGTGAGCAGCACCTGGCCGGCGACGATGTCGAACCGGTCGAGGCTGTCCTGGTAGCGGTAGATGAGCACGTTCTGGCCCACGGCCGCCGCCGCCTGCTGCGTGGCGAGGTCCGTGGGCCTGGACTCCAGCTGGAGGTACGGAATGCCGGTCGCGATGGCGCCGGAGGAGACGAGGATGACCTGGGTGCCGCGGCCGTGGGCCTCGGCGAGGGCGTCGACCAGCGGCCCGATCTGTCCCGCGTTCTCGCCGCTGATGGACGAGGAGCCGACCTTGACGACGATTCGTCGGGCGGCGGGGACCTGGCTGCGGTCGTCGATGGTCATTCCCTGCCCGTCTCCTCGCTCTCGGCCTCGTCGGCGGCCGCGTAGTCGTCGTACTCGTCGTCCTGCCAGAGGCCGGCCTCGCGCTCGCGGAGCAGCTCCGCGCGCGCCTCGGCCTTGGCGTCCATCCGGTCGAAGTAGTCCTCGCGGCGCTGCGCGCGGGTGGGCCGGTTGTTCGCGTCCAGGCGGGCGTCGCTTCCGCGCGGGGAGGTGATGAGCTCGGCGGTGGAGGTGAGCGTCGGCTCCCAGTCGAAGACGACGCCGTTGTCCCGGCCGATCACGACCGTGGAGCCGGCGACGGCACCCGCCTTCACCAGCTCGTCCTCGACGCCGAGCTTCGCGAGCCGGTCGGCGAGGTAGCCGACCGCCTCGTCGTTGGCGAAGTCGGTCTGGGCGACCCAGCGCTCCGGCTTGACGCCGAGGATCCGGTACACGGGGCCGTCCGATCCGCCCTCCGCCTTCACGGTGAAGCCGGACTCGTTCACGGCCTTCGGCCGCATCACGATCCGCGGCCGCGCCTCCTCGACGGCGGCCTGGGCCTTCCTGGCCTCCTCGACCAGCTCGGCGAGGGCGAAGGACAGCTGACGCAGGCCCTCGTGGCTCACCGCGGAGATCTCGACCCCGCGGTCGCCCCGCGCCTCGAGATCGGGGCGGACGAAGTCGGCGAGCTCCTTGGCGTCCGGAACGTCGACCTTGTTGAGCGCGATCAGCTGCGGGCGCTCCAGCAGCGGCGGCTGACCCTCCGGCACCGGGTACGCCGCGAGCTCGCCGAGGATGACCTCGAGGTCGCTCAGCGGGTCGCGGCCCGGCTCCAGGGTGGCGCAGTCCAGCACGTGCAGCAGCGCGGAGCAGCGCTCGACGTGCCGCAGGAACTCGAGGCCGAGGCCCTTGCCCTCGCTGGCGCCCTCGATCAGGCCAGGCACGTCCGCGATGGTGTAGCGGACGTCGCCCGCCTGCACGACGCCGAGGTTCGGGTGCAGCGTGGTGAACGGGTAGTCGGCGATCTTCGGCTTGGCGGCCGAGAGTGCGGCGATCAGGCTCGACTTGCCGGCCGACGGGTAGCCGACGAGCGCGACGTCGGCGACCGTCTTGAGCTCGAGGAGGACGTCGCCCTCCCAGCCGGGCGTGCCGAGCAGCGCGAAGCCGGGCGCTTTGCGCTTGGGGTTCGCGAGGGCTGCGTTGCCGAGGCCGCCGACGCCGCCGGGCGCGACGACGACGCGCATCCCCGGCTCGGTCAGGTCGGCCAGCTCCTCGCCGTCCGCGGTCTTGACGACCGTCCCGACGGGCACGGGCAGCTCCAGGTCCTCGCCGGTGTGGCCGCTGCGGTGGTCGCCCATCCCGAAGCCGCCGTTCTCGCTCGAGCGGTGCGGGTGCCGGTGGTAGCCGAGCAGGGTGGTCACCTGGCTGTCGGCGACCAGGACGATGTCGCCGCCGTCGCCGCCGTTCCCGCCGTCGGGGCCGGCGAGCGGCTTGAACTTCTCACGGCGGACAGAGACGCACCCGTTGCCGCCGTTTCCGGCGCGCAGGTGCAACGTCACGCGGTCCACGAACGTTGCCATGGGTACTGCTCCTAACGGTTGGGGAAAAACGGATGGGCGGGCCGAAGCCCGCCCATCCTCACGTGGTGCTGTGGTGCGAGGTTCAGACCTCGGCGGCCACGATGTTGACGACCTTGCGACCGCCCTTGTTGCCGAACTCGACGGCGCCGGCCGCCAGGGCGAACAGGGTGTCGTCGCCGCCGCGCCCGACGTTCACGCCGGGGTGGAAGTGCGTGCCGCGCTGACGGACGAGGATCTCGCCCGCGTTGACGGTCTGGCCGCCGAAACGCTTCACGCCCAGGCGCTGTGCGTTCGAGTCACGACCGTTGCGAGTGGAGCTCGCGCCCTTTTTGTGTGCCATGTCTTCTTCTCCTCGGGAGGTCCGCTAGCGGCTACTTGATGCCGGTGATCTTGACGCGCGTGAGCTCCTGACGGTGGCCCTGGCGCTTCTTGTAGCCGGTCTTGTTCTTGAACTTCTGGATGACGATCTTCGGGCCGCGCAGGTCGCCGAGGACCTCCGCCGTGACCTTCACCTTGGCGAGCGACTTCGCGTCGGAGGTGATCTTGTCACCGTCGACAAGCAGCACAGCGGCCAGCTCGACGTTGCCGTCCTTGTCGGCCTTGATGCGGTCCATCGTCACGATGGTGCCGACCTCGACCTTCTCCTGCCGGCCACCGGCGCGCACAACTGCGTAAACCACTTGTCTCTACCTTTTTCATCGGGGAACAGTTCCTCGGGCGACGCCGTGGACCTGGTCCTGCTCTTGCTGTTCGGGGAGTTACTGGCGAGTCCGTCCCCGCCGCATCGTGCAGCAGGTGGCTCTCAGAAAACCGTGCGGATGTCCGGGACACACCCGGCACACACCAACGGTCAACTTTACCCGACGCCACACACTGCGTCAATTCAGCAGGGGGCGGTGGGACCGTCCGGCAGCCATGTCGGCGCCGGTTCCTACAATCATTCTATGACGGTCCTGATCGATCCCCCGGCATGGCCGGCCCACGGCATGTTGTGGTCGCATCTGGTCAGCGACACGTCGCTGGACGAACTGCACGCCTTCGCGGCCGCGAACGGCATCCAGGCGCGCGCGTTCGACCTCGACCACTACGACGTGCCCGACCGGCGCTACGACGAACTGGTCGCCGCCGGGGCGACCCCGGTGCCGGGCAAGGAGCTGGTCCGCCGGCTCATCGCGAGCGGCCTCCGCGTCCCCGAGCGCGAACGCCGGGGACCCGGGTCCTGAGACACGCTGCCCGGTGGGCACGCGCCGCCGGTCACCTCGTGGGACCGCGTCGATTCGTGACGAATGCGCGGGATTCGCCGCGAACGGCACGCATTCGTGACGACCGGATGCGGTGACGGGACGCCCGCGCGCAGCGACTGCGCCCGGCGCGGAACGTCTGCGCCCGCGCGGAACGTCTGCGCCTGCGTGCGCAGCCGCAGACAGTCCGGACGACCGCAGTCGCGCTGCGCCGGCCCGGCCGCTCAGGACTCGGAGCCGCCGCCGGGGATCTCGCCCCCGGCGATGACCGCGGTGCTGGCACGGCGGCTGCGGCCGCGGCCCTGACCCGGCTGCTTCGGCTGCGGGAGCGCGTCCAGCACGGAGTCGAGCAGCAGCTCGGTCTCCACGACGGACGGCCGCTGCGCCGGCGCCGTGTGCACGGGCTCCGGGAGCTCGATCAGCGGAACCGCGGCGTGCGGGTCCGCCTGCTCCGCGGCGGGCTGCTCGGCTGCGGGCTCTTCGGCGGCGGTCTGCGATGCCGTCGGCTGCGCCTCCGCGGGCTGCTGGGCCGCCTCGTCCGCGCGCCGGTTCTCGCCCGACGGCTCCTGTGCGTCCTGCTTCTGCTCGGCCTGCTGGCCGCCCTTGCTCTTGCGCCTGCGCTTCTTCGGGGCCGCCTCGACGGCCTCGGCGGCCGGTGCGGCGGTCGCGGGCTCCTGGGCGGCGTCCGCGTCGTGCGGGTGGATGGTCGAGGCGGCGATCTGCGCGAGCGCGTTCTTCGCGTCGTCGGTGATGGCGTGCGTCCCGTTGCCGCTGTGCTGCTGGCTCGGGGCGGAGCCGCCGCCTCCGCCGTTGCCGCCGCGGCCGCGACGGCGCTGCTCGCCGCCGCCCTGCTGCTGCGGCTGACGGTGCTTGACGACCGGGTCGTGGTGCACGATGACACCGCGCCCCGCGCACACCTCGCAGGCCTCGCTGAAGGTCTCCAGCAGGCCGAGGCCGAGCTTCTTGCGGGTCATCTGCACCAGGCCGAGCGAGGTGACCTCCGCCACCTGGTGCTTGGTGCGGTCGCGGCTCAGGCACTCGACCAGGCGGCGCAGCACCAGGTCGCGGTTCGACTCGAGGACCATGTCGATGAAGTCGACGACGATGATGCCGCCGATGTCGCGCAGGCGCAGCTGACGGACGATCTCCTCGGCCGCCTCGAGGTTGTTCTTGGTGACCGTCTCCTCGAGGTTTCCGCCGGAGCCGACGAACTTGCCGGTGTTGACGTCGACGACCGTCATCGCCTCGGTGCGGTCGATCACGAGCGAACCGCCGGAGGGCAGCCAGACCTTGCGCTCCAGCGCCTTCTCGATCTGCTCGGTGATGCGGTACTCGTCGAACGCGTCCTTCTCGCCCGTGTACGCCTCGATGCGGTCGAGCAGGTCGGGGGCGACCTGGCGCAGGTAGTTCTCGATGGTCTGGCGCGCGTCGTCGCCCGCGATGACGAGCTTCTGGAAGTCCTCGTTGAAGACGTCGCGGATGATCTTGATCAGCAGGTCCGGCTCGCTGTGCAGGAGCGACGGCGCCTGCTGGGTCTCGACCTGCGTGCTGATGTCCGCCCACTGCGCGGTGAGCCGGTTGACGTCGAGCGTCAGCTGCTCCTCGGTCGCGCCCTCGGCCGCCGTGCGCACGATCACGCCGGCGTTCTCGGGGAGGACCTCCTTGAGGATCTTCTTCAGGCGCGCGCGCTCGGTGTCCGGCAGCTTGCGGCTGATGCCGTTCATGGAGCCGTTTGGCACGTACACGAGGTAGCGGCCGGGCAGCGAGATCTGGCTGGTCAGGCGGGCGCCCTTGTGGCCGACCGGGTCCTTGGTGACCTGGACCAGCACGCGGTCGCCCGGCTTCAGAGCGAGCTCGATGCGGCGCGGCTGGTTGCCGGTCTCCACCGCATCCCAGTCCACCTCGCCCGAGTAGAGCACGGCATTGCGGCCGCGGCCGATGTCGACGAACGCGGCCTCCATGCTGGGCAGGACGTTCTGGACGCGGCCGAGGTAGACGTTGCCGATGAGCGACGCCTCCTGCGAGCGGGCGACGTAGTGCTCGACCAGCACCTTGTCTTCGAGCACGCCGATCTGGATGCGGCCGCCCTTCGAGCGGACGATCATCTGCCGGTCGACGGACTCGCGGCGGGCCAGGAACTCGGCCTCGGTGATGACGGTGCGGCGGCGGCCGGCGTCGCGGCAGTCGCGGCGGCGCTGCTTCTTCGCCTCGAGCCGGGTGGAGCCCTTGACCTTCTGCGGCTCGGTGATCAGTTCCGGCTCACGAGGGGCGCGGACCTTGACGACCGTGTTCGCCGGGGCGCCGTCATCGCTGCGGCCGGGCTCGCCGGCGCGGCGGCGGGAGCGGCGACGGACGCTGCCGGTCGGCTCCTCCTCGTCGGGCAGGGCGGGCAGTGGCGGCAGGTCGGGCGCCTGGAAGAGCAGGGTCGTCGGCGGCAGGCCGGGCGCGGCGGGACGGCTCGCGGCCTCCTCGCCGTGCGGCTGCGGGAGCGCGGGCGGCTCGTGGGCGGCCGGGACGGCCGGTGTGGCGGCAGGCTGCGCGGCGGCCACCGGCGCGGCGGCGTCCCGCTCCTCGGCCTCGGCAGGCTCCTCGACGGGAGCGTCGGCGGCGACCTGCTCGGTCACCGCGGACTCCGGGGTGTCGGCCGACGCCGAGGCGGGAAGCCCCGCCCGCGTGGCGCGGCGGCTCCCGAAGAGCCCCCGTCGCCTGCGTCCCCCTGTCTCCGTCTCGTTGCTGGTGTTCGTGCTGTCGGTATTCTCGTTTTCCACCATCGCTGGTGCACTCCTCGACCGGCGGCGGTTCCCCGCTCGCCGGGTACTCTCCGTCGGAGGCGACTCCTTGCGGGTCCCTCCGTAATCCTTGCTCGGGCGCTGCCTGCTCGTGGCACGGCGTGCGTCCGGCTCTCTTCCTGGCCGGCCACGCGGCCGGCTTCTCACCTGGGCGCACTCGGCGCCCTCAAGCCTTCTCTTGGCGTCGTCCGGCGGGGCCGGAACGACTTCTGGCATCGATTATCGCATGTCACGGGCCACACGCCCGTCGCACACGCGCCTTCCAGGTGGGCTTGTGGGCGCACATGCCATAATCCGACTGTGTCAGACTCCCCCGCCGCGGCCGACTACCGCCGCCCCACGGCGCTCGCCGTCTTCCTGATCATCGCCGGCGTCATCGGCTTCTGGGCCGCGTTCATGCTGACGCTCGACAAGTTCGCGCTGCGGGCGAACGCCAACGCCCAGCTCTCCTGCAACTTCAACGTGCTGGTCGGCTGCGGGAAGAACCTGGGGTCGTGGCAGGGCTCGCTGCTCGGCTTCCCGAACCCGCTGCTGGGACTGGCGGGATGGACGGCGACGATCGCCGTCGGCGTCGGGCTGCTGGCGGCGACCGGCCGCTTCGCGCGCTGGTACTGGCTCACGTTCAACGTCGGCGTGGTGCTGGCGCTGGCGCTCGTAATCTTCTTGATCACCGCGTCCCTCACCGACCTGCGCGTGCTCTGCCCATGGTGCATGGTCACGTGGTCGGTCACGATCCCGACCTTCTGGGCCGTGACCCTCTACAACCTGAAATCGGGCAACATCCCGCTGCCCGAACGCGCGCGGCGCTTCTTCGGCACGCTGTACGGCTGGGTACCGGTGATCACGCTGGTGAGCTACGCGATCGTCGCGATCCTCGCGCAGCTCCAGCTCGACTGGATCCACCGGGCGTTCGTCTGAGCGGGTGCGGTCCCGGGATACGGGCGCACCCGCGCCGCGCTCGCGAAGGAGCAGACGAGTATCCGGGCTGGTCAACCAAGGAGTTCCCTCGCCGATCGCCGCGGGGTCGGGCTGCTCGAAAAGCGGCTCGCACTGGGCGAACTCGTGCGAGTCAGGGCCGTCCACGTGGTTCGGCTCGCCTGGATCCACCGCCCTCTCGCCTAACCCACGCTCGCGAGAGACACGCTCGAGCCGGCCCAGACCTGAGGCAATAGGTAGTCGAGCGCCAGCCTTCTGCTATCGCTTCGTTCGCGCCGCCTTCGTGAACACAACGGCGACGTAGGCAATCACGGCAATCGGAGTTCCGGTCGAGACGATCGGGATCAGCGCCGGGTCCAGTGTGACCCAGTACAGGATGAGCGTGGTCATCGCGAACACCCCGATGACGATGCCGATACTCGCGTAAACGGGTGTCCGAACCACACGGCGCGCATTGCGTCCCAGAGTTTCACTGTTCATGACGCCCCGCTGCGATCGGTGGTTGATCGTGCACTCATATCCCACTATGACGTACACAGTTTATTGAATCAACCATTTTACAAATGTGCAGGAACGGAGGAGATTCGGGGCTGAACAGCCCCGAACGCGGCTTGCGGAGGAGTTTCCCGGCCGGGTGGCCGAGGAACTCCTCCGCTTGTACGGGTCTCGCTCAGTCGAACCAGAGGGCGAGCTCGCGCGCGGCGGACTCGGGCGAGTCGGAGCCGTGCACCAGGTTCTGCTGGACCTTCAGGCCCCAGTCGCGTGCGAAGTCGCCGCGGATGGTGCCGGGGGCGGCGGTGGTCGGGTCGGTGGTGCCGGCCAGCGACCGGAAGCCCTCGATCACGCGGTTGCCGGCGACGCGGATGGCGACGATCGGCCCGGACTCCATGAACTCGACCAGCGGCTCGTAGAACGGCTTGCCCTCGTGCTCGGCGTAGTGCTGGGCCAGGATCTCCCGGTCGGCCTGCAGCATCCGGATGTCGACGAGCGAGTAGCCCTTCGCCTCGATGCGGCGCAGGATCTCGCCCGTGAGGTTGCGGGCGACTCCGTCCGGCTTGACGAGGACGAGGGTCTCTTCGACGGCGGTGGTCATGGGTTCTCCTTTATCGCTTGGTGGTGCGGTCGATGCGGGCGGCGGCGACCATGCAGTAGGTCCACATGGCCGTGAAGATGGCGCCGACCACGAAGAAGGCGGGCACGAGGAAGCCGGCGGCGACGACGATCAGCTGGATGATCCAGCCGAGCGCGATCCCGACCGGCCAGCGCAGCAGTCCGATCGCGACGATCATCAGGACGACGACGGCCGCTCCCCCGCCGAGGGCGACGGCGGCGGGAAGCGCCTTCAGGCCGAACACGACGAGCGCGCCGAGGAACACGATGATGAGCTCGAAGCCGAGCACGATCGAGCCGAGGCTCTCCCGGAGCGAGCGCTGCCTGCGCGTCCGGGCGGGGCGGCCCTCCGCCTGCTCGCCGCTCACGCGGGCGCGTCCTTCCAGCCCTGCTCCGCGGCGTACGCCATCGCCGCGCCGACGAGCACGATCGAGCCGGTGACGACGACCGCGCGGCGGCCCTCCTCGCCCGCCCACTCGCGGGCGGCCTCGAGCGCGTCGAGCGCGTCGCTGTAGACGATGGTCGCCTCGTCCCCCGCCTCCTCGCGCACGATGTCGCCGAGGTCCTCGGCGGGCAGCGCGCGGTCGGAGGCAGGCTCGGTCACGAAGAACTGCGCGGCGACCGGGGCCAGCGCGCGAACGACTCCGCGCGCGTCCTTGTCGCCGAGGCTGCCGACGACGAAGGTGATCTCGTCGAAGTCGAAGTAGCGGCGCAGCGCGTCCGCGAGCGTCGCGGCGCCCGCCGGGTTGTGCGCGGCGTCCACCAGCACGGTCGGCTCGATGCCGATCAGCTGGAGACGGCCGGGCGAGGTCGCTGTCGCGAAGCCCTCCTCGACGAGGTCGGCCTTCAGCGGCTGGGTCCCGCGGCCGAGGAAGGTCTCCACCGCCGCGACGGCGACCGCGGCGTTCTGGGCCTGGTGATCGCCGTAGAGCGGCAGGAAGACATCCTCGTAGGTCGCGGCGCGGCCGCGCACGGTCACGAGCTGCCCGCCGACGGCGACCCTGGTGGCCGCGACGTCGAACGCGATCGGCTGGGCGGCCAGTGTCGACTCGGTGAGTCGCGCCGCCTCCTCCAGCTCGGCCATCGCCTCGGTGGTCTGCGCCGAGGTGACGACGTCCGCGGACGGCTTGATGATGCCGGACTTGGTGCGCGCGATCTCGCGCACCGTCTCGCCGAGCTGCTTGGTGTGGTCGAGCGAGATGGGCGTGAACACGGCGACCTGGCCGTCGCCGACGTTCGTCGAGTCCCACTCGCCGCCCATCCCGACCTCGATCACCGCGACGTCGACCGGCGCGTCGGCGAATGCGGCGAACGCGAGCGCCGTGAGTGCCTCGAAGAAGGTCAGCGGCTGCTTGCCCGCCTCCACCAGCTCGGCGTCCACGATCTCCAGGTACGGACGCACGTCCTCCCAGTTGCGCACCAGGTCCTCGTCGGCGATCGGCTCGCCGTCGATCACGATGCGCTCGTTGAAGCTCACCAGGTGCGGGCTCGTCAGCAGCCCCGTGCGCAGCCCGTAGGCGCGCAGGATGCTCTCGATGATCCGGCTGGTCGAGGTCTTCCCGTTCGTTCCGGTGATGTGGATGATCGGGTACGCCCGCTGCGGGTCGCCCAGGAGCTCCACGGCCCGGCGGGTCGCGTCCAGGCGGCGCTCCGGGGCGCCCTCGCCGATGCGCGCGAGCAGGGCCTGGTAGACGGCCTCCGCCTCCTCGCGCAGCTCGTTGTCGTCGAACGCGTCGCTCATCGAACGCTCACCTCCGCTTTCGCCACCCCGACCGTGAAGGCGCCCGCGTTCGCGAACTGCCCGGCCGCGAAGCTCTTGGTGAACTCGCCGTCCACCTCCGCCGTCCCGCCCGCGGCGATGCCGACGAGCACCGCCAGCGTCTCGGCCCCGATGTCGACCGTCGCCGCGGCCGACTCGACCGCGGCGCCGTCCGCCGGGTCCTCGAAGCTCAGCGACAGCTCGATGCGGTCGCTGACGTCGAGCCCGGCCGCCTTGCGGGTGTCCTGGACGGCACGGATGATGTCGCGGGCGAGGCCCTCGGCCTCCAGCTCCGGGGTCAGCGCCGTGTCGAGCTCGATGTAGACGCCGTTCTCGTAACGCGCGGTCGGCGCGCTGATCACGACGGTCTTCTCGTACTCGCCCGGCTGCAGCTCGACGCCGCCGGCGCGCACGACGCCGTCGACCTCGTCCCAGTCGCCGCTCTTCGCGGCGCGGATGACATCCTGCACCTGCTTGCCGATGCGCGGGCCGAGCGCGCGGGCGTTGACCGTCAGCGTCTGCTCGACGCCGCCGTGCTCACCCTCGACCAGCTCCACCGCCTTGACGTTCAGCTCGTCGCGCAGGATGCCCTCGAACGGCCGAAGCGCCTCGACGCCCTCGGCGACAACCGTGAGCTTCGCGAGCGGCAGGCGCACGCGCAGCCCGGCCTGCTTGCGCAGCGAGAGGGCGGTGGAGCTGATGGCGCGCACGCGGTCCATCGCCGCCACCAGCGCGTCGTCGGCCGGGAACTCGTCCGGCTCCGGCCAGTCGGTCAGGTGCACGCTGCGGCCGCCGGTGAGGTCCTTCCAGATCCGCTCGGCGACCAGCGGGAGCAGCGGTGCTGCGACCCGGGTCAACGTCTCCAGCACGGTGTAAAGGGTGTCGAACGCCTCGGCGCCCGAACCGTCGTCGCCGATGCCCGCCCAGAACCGGTCGCGCGAGCGACGCACGTACCAGTTCGTGAGCACGTCGGCGAAGTCGCGGAGCTTGGCGGCGGCGAGCGTCGAGTCCAGCCCCTCCAGGTCCTCGGTCACCGCCTCCACCAGGTCGCGCGTCTTCGCCAGCAGGTAGCGGTCGAGGACGTCGGTGGACACGGTGGAGCGCTTCGCCTCGTAGCCGGTCGCGTTGGCGTACAGCGAGAAGAAGTACCAGGTGCTCCACAGCGGCAGCAGCACCTGACGGACGCCCTCGCGGATGCCCTCCTCGGTCACGATCAGGTTGCCGCCGCGCAGCACGGGGCTCGACATCAGGAACCAGCGCATCGCGTCCGAGCCGTCGCGGTCGAAGACCTCGTTCACGTCCGGGTAGTTGCGCAGCGACTTGGACATCTTCTGCCCGTCGCTGCCGAGCACGATGCCGTGGCTGATCACGTTCTTGAAAGCGGGCCGGTCGAACAGCGCGGTGCCGAGCGTGTGCAGCAGGTAGAACCAGCCGCGGGTCTGCCCGATGTACTCGACGATGAAGTCGGCCGGGTTGTGGCTGTCGAACCAGTCATGGTTCTCGAACGGGTAGGGCACCTGGGCGAACGGCATCGACCCGGAGTCGAACCAGACGTCCAGCACGTCCGGGATGCGGCGCATCGTGGAGCGGCCGGTCGGGTCGTCCGGGTTCGGGCGGGTCAGCTCGTCGATGAACGGCCGGTGCAGGTCGGGCTCGCCGTTCGCGTTCACCGGCAGCCGGCCGAAGTCGCGCTCCAGTTCCGCCAGCGAGCCGTAGACGTCGACGCGCGGGTAGGCGGGGTCGTCGCTCTTCCACACCGGGATCGGCGAGCCGAAGTACCGGTTGCGGGACACCGACCAATCGCGGGCGCCGGCCAGCCACTTGCCGAACTGGCCGTCCTTGACGTTGTCCGGGACCCAGTTGATCCGCTGGTTGAGCTCGACCATGCGGTCCCGGAAGTCGGTGACGCGGACGAACCAGCTGGAGACCGCCTTGTAGATCAGCGGGTTCCGGCACCGCCAGCAGTGCGGGTAGGAGTGCTCGTAGCTCGCCTGGCGCAGCAGTCGGCCCTGCTCGCGCAGCAGCTTGGTGAGCGGCTTGTTGGCCTCGAACACCTGCAGGCCGGCCACGTCCGACACCGCGGGCAGGAAGCGCGCGCCGTCGTCCACGGAGATGATGACGGGGATGCCCGCCGCCTCGCAGACGCGCTGGTCGTCCTCGCCGTACGCCGGGGCCTGGTGCACGATGCCGGTGCCGTCCTCGGTCGTGACGTAGTCGTCGACCAGGATGCGCCACGCGTTCTGGGTGCCGTACTTCTCGGTGTCCGCGTAGTAGTCCCAGAGCCGGTCGTACTCGACGCCCTCCAGCTCGCGGCCGGGGATCGTGCGGGTCACCGCGTCGCGCGCGGCCTCCGCCGACGCGTAGCCGAGGTCCTTCGCGTAGTTGCCGACCAGGTCGATCGCCAGCAGGTACTCGCCGCTCCGCACGGTGTCGTCCGGGCGGCCGTGCGTGTCGGCGGCGCCGTTCGGTCCGGCGGGGACGACGGCGTAGTGGATGTCCGGGCCGACGACGAGCGCCAGGTTGGTCGGCAGCGTCCACGGCGTCGTCGTCCAGGCGAGGGCGCGCACGCCGGTGAGCCCCAGCACCTCCGCGCGCTCGCCGACCAGCGGGAAGGTCACCGTGACCGTCTGGTCCTGGCGCATCTTGTAGACGTCGTCGTCCATCCGCAGCTCGTGGTTGGACAGCGGGGTCTGGTCACGCCAGCAGTACGGGAGCACGCGGTGGCCCTCGTAGGCGAGGCCCTTCTCGTGCAGCTGCTTGAACGCCCAGATCACCGACTCCATGTAGCTGGTGTCGAGCGTCTTGTAGTCGTTGTCGAAGTCGACCCAGCGCGCCTGGCGGGTGACGTACTCCTGCCATTCGCGCGTGTAGCGCAGCACGGAGTCCTTCGCCGCCTGGTTGAAGGCGGCGAGGCCCATCTCCTCGATCTGGCTCTTGTCGGTGATGCCGAGCTGCCGCTCCGCCTCCAGCTCCGCGGGAAGCCCGTGGGTGTCCCAGCCGAACCGGCGCTCGACCTTCTTGCCGCGCATCGTCTGGAAGCGCGGGAAGACGTCCTTGGCGTACCCGGTCAGCAGGTGGCCGTAGTGCGGGAGGCCGTTGGCGAACGGCGGGCCGTCGTAGAAGACCCACTCGGGGGCGCCGTCGCGGTTCTCGATCGACGCGCGGAAGGTGCCGTCCTGCTCCCAGAAGGCGAGCACGTCGGTCTCGATCTCCGGGAAGACCGGCGAGGGGGTGACATCCTGGCGCGGGACGTCGGTGCGCTCCGGCTCGGCTCCGTCCGGTGCGGACTTGGGGTACGGCATCTCTCTCCTGGCAGGTTCGCTGTTCTGCACGAGGACGCCGGACGCTCGCGCGCCCGTCGCGGTACCACCCCGCTTGCCCCACCCGTCGTCTGCGCCGGATGCGGCCTCTCGTTCATCGGCTGTGACGGGCCGTACCCGTTCGGTTCTAGTGAGCGGACGCGCCGCCGTTCTTCCGAAGACTCACCGGTGAGGGCCGGGTCGATGTCTGTGGATCGATTCTACCGGTTCGCGAGCACGTCCGCGTAGCCGGCCCAGACCGGCTCGACGATTCGTGAGGAATATCGACTACTCGTCACGAATCAGCCGCATTCGTCACGAATGCTCGGTGCCGAGGCGAGCACCCACGCCGGCAGTCCGGAGTCGCGCGTCAGCGGGCGGGCGGTGGCGCGAGCACGTCCGCGTAGCCGGCGCAGACCGGCTCGACGGCGGCGCGGACGAGGGGGGCGAGCGGGCCCCTGCGCACACCGGCGGCGGCCCAGGCCCCTGCCGCGGCGACGGCCGCCCCGACGACGGCGGTGGCGGCGCTGCGCGGCAGCAGGGCGTCCGGATCGTCTCCGGTGCGCGCGGCGATCGCGGCCGCCACCTGGCGCACGACGGCGAGGAACCGCGGAAGCGCCGACGCCTGCAGCTCGTCGTCCGTGCCCATCAGCTCCACCTGGGTGACGGCGAGCGGCAGCCGGTCCGGTCCGAAGCTCTCGGCGAGCCTGGTCACCGCCGTCAGCACGGCGGCCATCGGCGGCACGTCGGCGGCGGGTTCGGCGAGCATCGCGGGGAACAGCGCGAGCGACTCGTCGACCTCGAGCCAGAGCAGGTCGCTCTTGGACGCGAAGTAGTTGAAGAAGGTGGCGCGGCTGACCCCCGCGCGGCGGGCGATGTCGTCGACCGTCGTCCCCGCGTAGGTCTGCTCCAGGAAGAGCTCGCCCGCCGCCTCGGCGAGCATGCCCCGCGAGGATGCCCTCGGTCGTCCCGTCCCCGCCGGGGAATGGCGCGGTGTCATGCCGTGTTGTCTCCTCACGCCTATTATTGGACCCGGTTCAAATACCCGCACTCAAAGGACAGCCGTGACCTCCACAGCCACCCCGCCCGTCAGCGACACCGATCTCCCGGGCATCACACCCGGCACGGCACGCCGCGTCACCGTCGCATCGTTCGTCGGGACCGCCCTCGAATCGTACGACTTCTATCTCTACGCGTACTTCGCCGCGTTCTTCGTCGGTCCGCTGTTCTTCACGCCGCTCGGCGCGTTCGGCGGCGTGCTCGCCGGCTTCCTCGCCATAGCGGCCGGCTTCGTGATCCGCCCGGTCGGCGCCGTGATCTTCGGGCACCTGGGCGACCGGATCGGCCGCCGTCCCGTGCTGCTGATGACCATCCTGCTGATGGGCATCAGCACCGGCCTCGTCGGCGTGCTGCCGAGCTACCAGGCGGCCGGCTGGTTCGGCGGCATCGCGCTCGTCGTGCTCCGCCTGGTGCAGGGCCTCTCGCTCGGCGGCGAGTGGGGAGGCTCCATCCTGCTCGCGACCGAGTACGCCAACCCGAAGCGCCGCGGCTTCTATGCAGCGCTCCCCCAGCTCGGCTCGCCGGTCGGCTCCATCCTGAGCGCCGTCGTGTTCATCGTGCTGACCCTGAGCATGTCCAGCGCCGACATCGCGGCCTGGGGCTGGCGCATCCCGTTCCTGACCGCGTTCCCGCTGCTGCTCGTCTCCCTCTACCTGCGCTGGTCGATCGACGAGACCCCGGTGTTCCGCAGGCTCCTGGAGACCGGCCGGCGCGACCGCTTCCCGGTCGTCGATGTGTTCCGCAAGGCCCCGACCGGCTTCGTGATCGCTGTCGGCGCGGCCGTGCTCGGCATCGGCTCGTACTCGCTGATGAACACGTACATGGTGGACTACGGCACCAGCGTCCTGAAGTTCTCGTTCCAGGATCTGCTGGTCGCGACCACCATCGGCGGCCTGCTGCAACTGGTCACCATCCCGCTGTTCGGCCTCTGGGCGACGAAGATCGGCTCCGCGCGCGTCGTGGCCATCGGCGCGATCGGGACGCTGCTGATCGCCTTCCCGATGTACCTGCTGCTGCAGTCGGCGTCCTTCGCGGTGCTGGTCGGCAGCATGATCATCGGCGGCATCCTGCCGACGCTCTCCTGGGCGGGCCTCGGCGGCCTCATGGCCGACCTGTTCCCGAGCGAGGTGCGCTACAGCGCCCTCTCGGTCGCCTACAGCATCGCGGCCCTGCTCACCTCGTTCGTGCCCGCGCTGACGCTCCTGCTCGGCAACGCCACCGGCAACGCGTGGTGGCACCCGGGTGTCGTGCTCGCGATCATGTCCGCGATCACGCTCGTCGCCGCCTGGGCCGCCTCCCGCCGGCGCCCCGTCCTGGACGACGTCTCCGCCTGAGACGCGTCCACCCCGAGGGGACGCGACACGCCGCCCGGCCGACCCGGGTGCGGCGCGTCGCGTCCCCTCCGCGCATCCGGTGGCCGACGAGGCACGCGGCGATTCCGGTACCCTTGACGGGTTACGACATTCAGGCACCTCGAGGACACGGTGCCGCACATATCGAATCGGAGACAGCCATGAGCGCCATCAACCCCGTGCCGGACAAGCCAGCCCTGGAGGGCCTGGAGACCAAGTGGGGCGGCCACTGGCAGCAGGAGGGGACGTTCCGGTTCGATCGCGACGGCGCCCTCGCCGCCGGCCGCGAGGCCGTGTACTCCATCGACACGCCGCCGCCGACCGCCTCCGGGTCGCTGCACATCGGCCACGTCTTCAGCTACACCCACACCGACGTCGTCGCCCGCTACCACCGGATGCGCGGCGAGCACGTGTTCTACCCGATGGGCTGGGACGACAACGGCCTGCCCACCGAGCGGCGCGTGCAGAACTACTACGGCGTGCGCTGCGACCCGTCCCTCCCCTACGACCCCGGCTTCGTGCCCCCGTTCGAGGGCGGCGACAACAAGAGCTCGAAGGCGGCGGACCAGAAGCCGATCTCGCGCCGGAACTTCATCGAGCTGTGCGAGCGGTTGACCGTCGAGGACGAGAAGCAGTTCGAGGCGCTGTGGCGTTCGCTCGGTCTCTCCGTCGACTGGTCGCAGACCTACCGCACCATCGGTGCGGACTCGCTTCGCGTCTCCCAGCTCGCCTTCCTGCGCAATGTCGCCCGCGGCGAGGCCTACCAGGCGCTCGCGCCGACGCTGTGGGACATCACGTTCCGCACGGCCGTCGCCCAGGCCGAGCTCGAGGACCGCGAGCAGCCGAGCGCCTACCACCGCGTCGCCTTCCACGGCGCCGACGGCCCCGTCTACATCGAGACCACCCGCCCCGAGCTGCTGCCCGCGTGCGTCGCCCTGGTGGCTCACCCCGACGACGAGCGCTACCAGGCGCTGTTCGGCAGCACCGTGCGCACGCCCGTCTTCGGCGTCGAGGTGCCGGTCGTCGCCCACCACCTCGCGCAGCCGGACAAGGGCTCCGGCATCGCCATGATCTGTACGTTCGGCGACATCACGGACGTCACCTGGTGGCGCGAGCTCGACCTCCCCAACCGCGCGATCATCGGCTTCGACGGCCGCATCCTGCCGGAGCCGCCCGCGGCGATCGAGTCGGAGGCCGGCAAGGAGGCGTACGCCCAGCTCGCCGGCAAGACGGTGTTCTCGGCCAAGCAGGCCGTGATCGAGCTGCTCCGCGCCTCCGGCGACCTGATCGGCGAGCCCAAGCCCATCCAGCACCCGGTCAAGTTCTTCGAGAAGGGCGACAAGCCGCTCGAGATCGTCTCCACGCGGCAGTGGTACGTCAAGAACGGCGCGCGCGACGAGAAGCTGCGCGAGCGGCTCATCGAGCTGGGCCGGCAGATCGACTGGCACCCCGACTTCATGCGCGTGCGCTACGAGAACTGGGTGAACGGGCTCACCGGCGACTGGCTGATCTCGCGCCAGCGCTTCTTCGGCGTCCCGATCCCGGTCTGGTACCCGCTGGACGCGGACGGCAACCCGGTCTTCGACCAGCCGATCCTGCCGTCCGAGGAGAGCCTGCCCGTCGACCCCTCGTCGGACGCCGCGCCCGGCTACGACGAGGCCCAGCGCGGCCAGGCCGGCGGCTTCATCGGCGAGCACGACGTGATGGACACCTGGATGACCTCTTCGCTCACGCCGCAGCTGGCCGGCGGCTGGCAGCGCGACGGCGCCCTGTTCGAGGCGGTCTACCCGTTCGACCTGCGTCCGCAGGGCCAGGACATCATCCGCACCTGGCTGTTCTCGACCCTGCTGCGCTCGCAGCTCGAGCTCGGCGTCTCGCCGTGGTCGAACGCGGCGATCTCGGGCTTCATCGTCGACCCCGACCGCAAGAAGATGTCGAAGTCCAAGGGCAACGTCGTGACCCCGGCCGACATCCTGGAGAAGCACGGCTCCGACGCCGTCCGCTACTGGGCGGCCTCGTCGCGGCTCGGCACCGACGCGGCCTTCGACCCGCAGAACCCGACGCAGATCAAGATCGGCCGCCGCCTGGCGATCAAGCTCCTGAACGCCGCCAAGTTCATCCTCGGCTTCGAGGCGCCCGCCTCGCTCGATCTCGCGCAGGTGACGAGCCCGCTCGACCGCAGCATGCTGCAGCAGCTCTCCGACGTCGTCGCCGAGGCGACGGCCGCGCTCGACGGCTACGACCACGCGCGCGCCCTGGAGGTCGCCGAGACGTTCTTCTGGACGTTCTGCGACGACTACCTGGAGCTCGTGAAGGAGCGCGCGTACGGCGAGGCGACCGCCGAGCAGGCCTCGGCCGTCGTCGCACTGCGCACCGCGCTGTCGGCGTTCCTGCGCCTGTTCGCGCCGGTCCTGCCGTTCGCGTCCGAGGAGGCGTGGAGCTGGTTCAACGACGGCTCGGTGCACGTCGCGGCGTGGCCGGCGGCCGAGGAGGTCGCCGCGGAGTGGAGCGACGACCGCGCCGTGCTCACGGTGGTCGGTCGCGCGCTCACCGGCATCCGCGGCGCCAAGACGGCGGCGAAGGCCTCGCAGCGCACGCCCGTCGACTCGGCGGTGATCGCCGGCCCCGACGCCGAGATCGAGGCGATCCGCTCCGCGGCGGGCGACCTCGCCTCCGTCGGCAGAATCGCCGAACTGCGTTTCGCATCCGCGCCGGAGCTGCAGGTGACCGATATTCTGCTTGCTCAGACGCCGATCGAGGAGGAAAGATGACGGCAACGGTCCGGCGCGTAGAGGACAACGAGTTCTTCACCTGGCTCGACCTCTACACGGGCTACGGCGAGTTCTACGAGAACCCCGTCACCGATGAGAAGGCCCTTCTCGTCTGGAGCTGGCTGACCGACAAGGACAACGACCTCGAGGCCTGGTTCGCCGTCGACGACGAGGGCGCACCCATCGGCCTCGCACACGTCCGCGAGTTCGCCCGTCCGCTGGACGGCAGCAAGGGACTGTACCTGGACGACCTGTTCGTCCTGCCGGACGCGCGCGGCGAGGGCGCGGGGACCGCCCTGCTCGAGCACCTGCGCGATCAGGCGCGCGAGCGCGGCCTCTCCGTCGTCCGCTGGATCACCGCCAAGGACAACGAGACCGCGCGCCGGCTCTACGACAAGGTGGCCGAGAAGACCAAGTGGGTCACCTACGACCTCGTCCCCTGAACCGGACCGCGATATGGTCGAAACACACGCCGGACGCCCAGCCGTGCGGGGAACGCGAACGGAGGAATCCATGTCGATCGAGGTTCGACCGGTCAAGGACGGCGATTTCTTCGCCTGGCTCGATCTGTACGCGAAGTACGCCGAGTTCTACGAGACCGAGCTGACCGACCAGAAGGCCCTCGTGCTGTGGTCGTGGCTCACCGATCCCGACCACGAGGAGAGCGGATACGTCGCCGTGGACGGCGACCGGATCGTCGGCCTCGCCAACGTCCGCGAGTTCGCACGTCCGCTCGAGGGCGACCGCGGCCTGTTCCTGGACGACCTGTTCGTCGCGGAGGACGCCCGCGGCGCCGGGGTCGGCGGCCTGCTCATCCAGACCATGCGCGAGCTCGCCGAGCAGCGCGGCCTCGGCGTGGTCCAGTGGATCACCGCGCAGGACAACGCCACGGCCCAGAAGCTCTACGACGGCGTCGCCGACCGCACCGGGTGGGTCACCTACGAGATCGACCTGGTCTCGGCACGCGCCGGCGAGCGCGCCTGATGCAGCTCGGGACCCGCTGGGCCGTCGGAGAGCAGCCCCCGTCCTCGCTCCCCGAGGTCGTCGCCTACGCGGTGACGACCGTCGAGGAGGAGCTCGTCGCCACCGATGTGGAGACGGACGGCTGGCGCTGGACGCTCACCTGGCTCGAGGGCAAGCCGGTGGTGGAACTGGATGACGGGACGGTCATCCGCTACAACCAGAACGAGGACTCGGCGACCATCACGCAGCCGGTCGAGACCGAGTCCTCCGACTACGACGAGGTCTGAGCGGGCGACCGTCTCAGCGCGGCAGCTGCGGGAGCAGCCGGGCCGCGCTGTCGCGGGTGGACTCGAGGACGGCGACACGCGCGGCGTGGTCGGGTCCGATGGCGGGCTGGCGCGTCCCCCACGCGGTGAGGGCACGACCGAGCCGGAGTGCGGCGCGGTGGCTGATGGGCCTGCGCACGGTCACGGTGACGGCGGTCATTTCACGGTTCCTTCCGGGATGATGTCGGTCGGTTCGGCGGACCGGACGCCGGAGTCGGCGGCCTGTCCGTAGCTGTCGGCGCTCAGGAGCAGCCGGGTGGCGATCAGGGTGAGGACGACCACGATCCCGCCGCCGATGAGGAACGGGAGCTTCAGGTCGATGCGGGCGACGAACCCGCCGAGGATGGTCGCGATCGGGGTGAGGCCCCAGCCGATGCTGCGCACGATCCCCATCGCCCGGCCGAGCATCGCGTTCGGCACGATCGCCTGGCGCAGCGCGCCCCACGGCACGTTCCAGACGGCGACGCCGAAGGCGCCGATCGCGTAGGCGAGGATACCGAGCACGACGTTGCCGGTCAGACCGACGCAGCCGATCCCCACCCCGCTCAGCAGGATCGAAACGAACATCACCCGGCCGCGGCCGAACCGCGCGACGAACCGGCTGGAGAGCAGCGCGCCGGCCAGGGCCCCGACACCGATCACGGCGGTGACGACGCCGACGAGCGCGGTGGGCAGGCCGTAGGTCTGGATGAGCAGGAGCACGACGCTGCCCTGCGCGAAGGCGAGAGCGGACGCGGTGATCGAGGTCAGGATGATCATCGGCCGCAGGAAGGGGTGCCCGGCGAGGAAGCGCACGACGGCGCCCATCCCCGGCCGCGGACGGGTCTGCGCCTCGGATCCGATCGCGTGCGCGCGGGCGGCGGCGGCGGGGATGGTGAGCGCCAGCAGTCCGGCGATCAGGAAACCGGCCCCGGTCAGCCAGACCGGAAGCAGCAGCGCTGCGGCGAACAGGAAACCGGCGACCGGCGTCGCGATGAAGTTCTGGATCACGATCTCCGCCGACTGCATGCGCCCGTTCGCGCGGTCGAGCTGGTCGCGGGTGACGAGGCTCGGGACGACGGTCGTCGTCGCGTTGTCGAACACGGTCTCGCCCAGCCCGAACAGCAGGACGCACGCATACAGCCACCAGATGGTGAGCGCGCCGCCGGCGATCAGCAGCGCGAGCAGCGCGGCGACCGCGAACCGGAGGCTGTTGGCGACCGCCATCGCGATCCGCCGGTCCACCCGGTCCAGGAGCATCCCCGCCGGGATGCCGAAGAGCAGCCAGGGCAGGAAGGTCACGGCCGTGAGTCCGGCGATCAGCGCGGGGTCGCGCGTGAGCGTCGTCGCGATCAGCGGGACCGCGGTGCGGCCGATGCCGTCGGCGAAGTTGCTCGCGATGGCGGACGTCCAGAGCCGGCCGAAACCGGCGCCGAGCCGGGTGCTCATCGGCCGGAGCCTTCCGCGCGGTCCTCCTGCTCGACGAGCGGGAACGCGTTGAACTGCGCCTGGACGCGCTTCTTCTCCCCCTCGGCCGGCTCCGTCTTCCACTTCTCCTTGAGCCGGTTCACCAGGATGTAGTACTCGCGGCCGAGCTCGGCGAGCTGCTCGCGCGTGACCTCGAGGTGCGTCGTGGAGAGCGCCGCCGCCTCCATCCAGTCCATGCCGAACGTCTCGATGCCGCGGCGGACGAACGCGCTCAGCCTGCGGTCGTTGTTGTAGGCCCACGCGAGCGAGATCTGCTCGGTCGCCTCGCGGCCCGCCGGGGAGGCGAGGATCTCTTCGCCGCCGAGCGAGACGCCGCCCGGCGCCATCTTCCACCAGCGCTCGCGGCCCTTGCCGCGCTCGTCGTCCTCGACGATGATCTCGTGCTTGGCCAGCTGCCGCAGGTGGTAGCTGGTCGCGCCGCTGGACTCCCCCAGCCGCTCGGCGAGCATCGACGCCGTCGCCGGGCCGAAGTCGGAGAGCTCGTTCATGATCTCCACCCGCAGCGGGTGCGCGAGCGCCCGCAGCGCCGGCATCCCGATGGGCTCGAAATGCGGCTCGTACTGCTCGCCGGTGGGCTGGTCTTCGTTCGCCATGTTCACAGACTAGTGATGCAAAGGAGTCTTTGCAAGTAGATCTTTGCATTGTTCTCTTTGCAACGTGTCCTTTGCATGGATCGGCCGCACCCCTAGGCTGGAGGGATGGCAGAGACCTCCAACCCCTTCTTCTCCCCCAGCACGCTTCCCTACCAGCTGCCGCCGTTCGCGGACATCCGCGACGAGCACTACCGCCCGGCGTTCGACCGCGGTTTCGAGGAGCAGCTCGCCGAGATCGCCGCGATCACCGCGACCGCCGAGCCGCCGACGTTCGAGAACACGATGCTCCCGCTGGAGCGCTCCGGGCAGACGCTGATGCGGGTCGCCGAGGTGTTCTTCAACAAGAGCTCCTCCGACAGCACCGACTTCACGAACGCGCTGGAGGAGGAGATCGCCCCGCGCCTCGCCGAGCACCAGGACGCCATCCGGCTCGACCCGCAGCTCTACGCGCGCATCGCCGACCTGCACGGCCGCCGCGACGAGCTGGGCCTGGACGCGGAGTCCCGCTACCTGCTCGAGCGCTACTTCACCGAGTTCACCCTCGCCGGAGCCGGCCTCGACGACGCGGACAAGGCGACCCTGCGCGAGTACAACCAGCGCCTCTCCACGCTCACCACCCGGTTCGAGAAGAACCTGCTGGCCGACACCAACGACCTCGCCGTCGTGTTCGACACCGCGGAGGAGCTCGACGGGCTCGGCGACGGCGAGCTCTCCGCCGCCGCCGAGGCGGCCAGGGAGCGCGGTCTCGACGGCAAATACGTCGTCACGCTGGTCCTGCCGACCGGCCACCCGTGGCTCGCGAACCTCACCGACCGTGCGTCGCGGGAGCGGATCATGACCGCCTCCCGGGCTCGCGGCATCCGCGGCGGCGACAACGACAACCGCGAGCTCGTCCTCGAGATCACCCGGCTCCGCGCGGAGCGCGCCCGGCTGCTCGGCTTCGACACGCACGCCGCGTTCGTCACCGCGGACGAGACCGCGCGCACCCCGCAGGCGGTCGCGGACATGCTCGGCCGGCTCGCGCCGCCCGCCGCCAGGAACGCGCGCGCCGAGCAGGCGGACCTGGAAAAGCTCGCCGGTGACGACGTGCAGAGCTGGGACTGGGCGTACTACACGGACAAGGTGCGCCAGGCCACCTACGACGTCGACTTCGCCGCGATGCGCCCCTACTTCGAGGCGGAGCGCGTGCTCCACGACGGCGTCTTCCACGCCGCGACCTTGCTCTACGGCATCACCTTCGAGGAGCGGCCGGACCTCGTGGCCTACCACCCCGACGCCCGCGTGTTCGAGGTGCGCAACGACGACGGCAGCGAGCTCGGGCTCTACATCCTGGACCTCTACACCCGGGACTCCAAGCGCGGCGGCGCCTGGATGAACCCGCTCATCTCGCAGTCCGAGCTGCTGGGCACCCCGACCGTCGTGGTCAACAACCTCAACGTCCCGAAGCCGGCGGCGGGCGAGCCGACGCTGCTCACCTACGACGAGACCAACACGCTGTTCCACGAGTTCGGCCACGCCCTGCACGGCCTGTTCGCGCGGGTGACCTACCCTAAGTTCGCCGGCACCAACGTGTTCCGCGACTTCGTCGAGTTCCCCAGCCAGGTCAACGAGATGTGGATGCTGTGGCCGGAGATCGTCGAGAACTACGCGGTGCACCACGTGACCGGCGAGCGGATGCCGCAGGAGCTCATCGACCGGCTGCACGCCTCCGAGTCGTTCAACGAGGGCTTCGCGACGAGCGAGTACCTCGCCGCCGCGCTGCTCGACCAGGCCTGGCACTCGATCACCGCCGACGACGCGATCGGCGACGTCGCGGCGTTCGAGGCCGACGCCCTGGCAGCGGTGGGCCTGGACAACCCGGCCGTCCCGCCGCGCTACGCCTCCACCTACTTCGCGCACACCTTCTCCGGCGGCTACGACGCCGGCTACTACTCCTACATCTGGAGCGAGGTGCTCGACGCGGACACGGTCGAGTGGTTCAAGGAGAACGGCGGCCTGAAGCGCGAGAACGGCGACCGGTTCCGGCAGCGCCTGCTCGGTGTCGGCGGCTCGAAGGACCCGCTGGAGGCGGACCGCGACTTCCGCGGGCGCGACGCGGTGATCGAGCCGCTGCTGAAGCGCCGCGGCCTCGACGGCTGACCTCTAGCCCCCTTCCCGCCCGACGCTCTAGCCTGAGCGCAGCGCGGGAAGGGGGCGCCGATGTCCACCACCGAGCCGGAGCGGCCGGCCCCGACCGTGCGCTCCCTGCTCCTCGCGAGCATCCCGGCGCTCGTGATCGGCGTGGTCAGCGCGCTCACGCTGTGGGCGGTGGACGAACTCGCCGGCGTTGTCGAGGACGGCGTCTGGACGGCTCTGCCGCACGCACTCGGGATCGACCCGGCCTCCGGCTGGTGGATCTTCGCGGTCCTCGCGGTGACCGGACTCGCCGTCGGGCTGACCGTCTGGCTGGTTCCCGGCCACGCCGGGCCCGACTCGGCGACGACCGAGCTCGTCGGCACGCCGTTGCGGATCTCCGTGGTGCCCTCGCTCGCGCTCGCGGCCGTCCTCGGCCTCGCCGGCGGCGTGAGCCTCGGCCCGGAGAACCCGATCATCGCGATCAACGTCAGCATCATGGTGACGCTCGCGGCGCGGCTCTGGAAGGCGGTGCCGAGCACCGTCGTGATGCTCATGGCCGCCTCCGGGACGATCGGCGCCCTGTTCGGCACGCCCGTCGCGGCCGCGCTGGTCTTCACGAGCGTCGTCGCCGCCGTCCGCGGCGGCGGCGAGGTCTGGGACAAGCTGTTCCTGCCGCTGGTGTCCGCGGCGGCCGGCTCGCTGACCATGACGCTGCTCGCGCATCCGTCGTTCGCGATCCCGATGCCCGCCTACACGCAGGTGACCGGCTGGGATCTTGTGGCCGCGCTCGTGATCGCCGCCGTGTCCGCCGCGGTCGGCGTGCTCGCGGCGGCGGTCTTCCCTGCGGTGCACCGGCTCTTCCACGCCCTGCGGCACCCGGTGCTGATCACGCTCGCCGGCGGCCTCCTGCTGGGCGTCATCGGCGCGGCCGGCGGCCCGGTCACGCTGTTCAAGGGCCTGCAGCAGATGGGCGAGCTGGTCACCGACCGCTCGGACTACAGCCCGGGGCAGCTCGCGCTGATCACGGTCGTCAAGCTGGCCGCGCTGCTGGTCGCGGCCGGCGCCGGGTTCCGCGGCGGCCGCGTCTTCCCCGCCGTGTTCATCGGCGCGGCGATCGGGACCCTCGCCAACGCGCTGGTCCCCGGCGTTCCGGTCGCCGTCGCGGTCGCGGCCGGCGTGCTCGGGGTGACCCTCGCCGTCACGCGCGACGGCTGGATCGCCATCTTCATCGGGGTCGCGGTCACCCACAACCTGCTGATCCTGCCGATCCTGTCGCTGGCGGTGCTGCCGGCGTGGCTGATCGTGACGAAGGCGCCGCCGATGCTGATCCGGCCGGCCCCCGCTGCTACGCCGACTTCTCCTCGCGCCGCGGACGGTGCGGGACGATAGTCGGCGCCGCGTTCTCGAGCACCGCCTCCTTGGTGACGACGACCCGGGCGACCTCGGAGCTGGACGGCACCTCGAACATGATCGGGCCGAGCACCTCTTCCATGATCGCGCGGAGGCCGCGGGCGCCGGTCTTGCGGAGCACGGCCAGGTCGGCGATCGCCTCGAGCGCGGAGTGCTCGAACTCGAGCTGCACGCCGTCGAGCTCGAACATGCGCTGATACTGCCTGACCAGCGCGTTCTTCGGCTCGGTGAGGATCTGCATCAGCGCGTCCTGGTCGAGCGGCGTCACCGTGGTGACGACCGGCAGACGGCCGATGAACTCGGGGATCAGGCCGAACTTGTGCAGGTCCTCCGGCAGCACCTCGCTGAAGAGGTTGATGTCGTCGCCCTTGGAGTGCAGCGGGGCGCCGAAGCCGATGCCCTTCTTGCCCGCGCGCGAGGAGATGATCTCCTCCAGCCCGGCGAACGCCCCGGCCACGATGAACAGCACGTTCGTCGTGTCGATCTGGATGAACTCCTGGTGCGGGTGCTTGCGGCCACCCTGCGGAGGGACGGAGGCGACCGTGCCCTCGAGGATCTTCAGCAGTGCCTGCTGCACGCCCTCGCCGGAGACGTCGCGCGTGATCGACGGGTTCTCGGCCTTGCGGGCGATCTTGTCGACCTCGTCGATGTAGATGATGCCCGTCTCGGCGCGCTTGACGTCGTAGTCGGCGGCCTGGATGAGCTTGAGCAGGATGTTCTCGACGTCCTCGCCGACGTAGCCGGCCTCGGTGAGGGCGGTCGCGTCCGCCACGGCGAACGGCACGTTCAGCCGGCGCGCGAGGGTCTGGGCGAGGTAGGTCTTGCCGCAGCCGGTCGGGCCGATCAGCAGGATGTTCGACTTGGCGATCTCGACATCGTCGATCGCGTCGGCCGAGGTGATGGTCTGCTTGGCGCGGACGCGCTTGTAGTGGTTGTACACCGCGACGGCCAGGGCGCGCTTGGCCTGTTCCTGGCCGATGACGTACTCCTCGAGGAAGCCGAAGATCTCCTTCGGCTTCGGCAGGTCGAACTCGCTCGACGCCTCCTCGCCCGCCTCGGCGAGCCGCTCCTCGATGATCTCGTTGCAGAGCTCGACGCACTCGTCGCAGATGTACACGCCGGGACCGGCGATCAGCTGCTGCACCTGCTTCTGGCTCTTGCCACAGAAGGAACACTTGAGCAGATCGGCGCTCTCCCCGATGCGTGCCATCCGTCTCCCCCTCCTTGTCGGGTCTCTCCGACGAGCCTAACCCGCGGCGGCGACATTGGCGCGCACCTGCGACGCTTTTGGTCGCCGCGCGCCGTTACGCCCAGAGCAGAAGCGGCTCCGGTCACAGCAGATGCCGGAACCAGCGCCCGGGCGCGTCGAGGAACGAGCGCTCGTTGCGCACGACCTCCAGCTCAGCCCACGCCGTCTCGCGGATACCCCACTCGCCGAGCTCGAGGATGTGCGCGCCGGGCAGGGCGGAGAGCACGGGCGAGTGCGTCGCGCACAGCACCTGGGTGCCGCGCTGCACCATCTCGGCGAGGTTCGCGAGCCAGGACAGCGTCGAGGAGAACGACAGCGCCGCCTCCGGCTCGTCGAGGCAGACCAGGCCCGCGGTGAACTGCGGGTGGTTCAGCCGCGTCGCCAGCAGGGCGTTGAACGACTCGCCGTGGCTCATGGTGTGCAGCGCGGGATCGTCGCCGGTCGCCACCGACTCGAAGTACGTGTAGTAGCCGTGCATCGTCTCGGCGCGCAGGAAGAAGCCCCACTTCGCCGCCCACGGCGCGCGCTCCAGCAGCAGCCAGTCCGCCAGCGGCGACTCGGTGCGGCGGGTGGCGTGGTGGCCCTGGTTGCTCCCGCCCTCCGGAGGGAGACCGTAGGCCTCGGCGACGGCCTCCACGATGGTGGACTTGCCCGCGCCGTTCTCGCCGACCAGGAACGTGACGCCCGCCGGCAGGTCCAGGCCATCGCGCAGCAGCTGGCCGACCGCGGGGATGGACGCCGGCCAGGCGCTCGCGTCGTACGCGGCGTCCCGCCTGGTCCTGACACGACGAACGGGGCGGTCGTCGAAGGGACCGCCCCGTTCCGTCATACCCGTCAGGCTACTTGACCAGCGCCGGAAGGGTCTTCCTGCTGGTGAGCACCTGGTCGATCAGGCCGTACTCGAGGGCCTCCTCCGCGGACAGGATCTTGTCGCGGTCGATGTCCTTGTTGACCTGCTCCACGCTGCGGTTGGAGTGCTTCGCGAGCGTCTCCTCCAGCCAGGTGCGCATGCGCATGATCTCGTTCGCCTGGATCTCGATGTCCGACGCCTGGCCCTGGCCGGCCTGGCCGACGGCCGGCTGGTGGATCAGGATGCGCGCGTTCGGCAGTGCGAGGCGCT